>NZ_MKSS01000032.1:0-22831 GCF_001897365.1 Hydrogenophaga sp. 70-12 | reverse complement strand
CCTTCGACCCGGCCACCGCCTCCCACGTCTTCAGCCTGGCCGCCAGCGACTACCTGGACCCGCTGTTCCTGCCCCAGCTGGTCACCCAGATCAAGGCGCAGGCGCCCAACGCCAGCATCGACATCCACCCCTTGTCCAGCGACGCCGACTACCGCAACCACCTGGCCCAGGGCACGGTGGACGTGGTGATTGGGAACTGGATGCGCCCACCCGAGGACCTGCACCTGGGCCGCCTGTTCGGCGACGAGGTGGTGAGCCTGGTGGCCAAGCACCACCCGGCGGTGCGCCGTGGCTGGGACGCCGAGGCCTGGCTCAGCGCCGAGCACGTGGCGCCCACGCCCACGCACCCGGGCGCGCGCGGCGTCATCGACGAGCACCTGGCCGGCCTGGGCCTGACGCGGCACATCACGGCGCGCTGCCCGCATTTCGGACTGATCCCGGCCATGGTGGCGGGCAGCCTGCTGGTGCTTACCACCGGTCGGCAATACTGCGAGCGTTTCACGGCGCAGCTGCCCGTGACCATCCTGACCCCGCCCGTGAGCTTCCCCCGCATGATGTATTACCAGCTCTGGCACGAGCGCACCCACGCGTCCAAGGCGGGGCGCTGGCTGCGTGACCAGGTCAAGTCCGTCGCCGCCTCGCTGCGCGCGAGCGAATCCACCCGTGCCGAGGCCGCATGAGCGAATTCCCCTCTCTACGACTCGAACTCAGCGGCATCACCAAGCGCTACCCCGGCGTGGTGGCCAACGACGGCGTCTCGCTGAGCGTGCGCCCCGGCGAAATCCACGCCGTGCTGGGCGAAAACGGCGCCGGCAAGTCCACGCTGATGAAGATCATCTACGGCGCCGCCAAGCCCGACGAAGGCGCGGTGCGCTTCAATGGCCAGGCCGTGCACGTGCGCGACCCGCGCGAGGCGCGCGCCCTGGGCATCAGCATGGTGTTCCAGCACTTCAGCCTGTTCGACACCATCACCGTGGCCGAGAACGTCTGGCTGGGACTGGACAGGTCCTTCTCGCTCGCGCAGGTGCGCGCGGCCATCCGCGCCAAGGCGGGCGAGTACGGGCTGGACGTGGACCCCGAGCGCCCGGTGCACACCCTGTCCGTGGGTGAGATGCAGCGCGTGGAGATCATCCGCGCGCTGCTCACCAACCCGCAGCTGCTGATCCTGGACGAGCCCACCTCGGTGCTCACGCCGCAGGCGGTGGACAAGCTCTTCGTGGTGCTGCGCCAGCTGGCGGCCGAGGGTTGCAGCATCCTCTACATCAGCCACAAGCTGCACGAGATCCGCGAGCTGTGCACCGCCTGCACGGTGCTGCGCGGGGGCAAGGTCACCGGCGTGTGCGATCCGCGCGAGGAAAGCAACGCCTCGCTCTCGCGCCTGATGATCGGCGCCGAGCCGCCCGAGCTCACGCACCGGCCGCTGCACGCTGGCGAGCCGGTGCTGCGGGTCAACGCGCTCACCCTGGCCAGCGACGACCCCTTCGGCACCGCGCTGCAGGACGTGGCGCTGAGCGTGCGCGCGGGCGAGGTGGTGGGCATCGCCGGCGTGTCGGGCAATGGCCAGGGCGAGCTGCTGCGCGCGCTCTCGGGCGAAGACGTGCGCGCCCCGGCCGGCAGCGTGCGGTTGGGCGAGCGGGATGTGGCCGCGCTGGGCCCCGCGAGGCGGCGCGCCCTGGGCCTGCATTTCGTGCCGGAGGAGCGGCTGGGCCGCGGCGCGGTGCCCACGCTGTCGCTGGCGCAGAACCTGCTGCTGTCGCGGCGCGATGCGGTGGGCCGTGGTGGCTGGATCCGCGTGGGCGCGCTGCGGCGCCAGGCCGCGGACATCATCGAGCGCTACAGGGTCAAGGCCAACGGGCCGGACGCGGCGGCCAAGTCGCTGTCGGGCGGCAACCTGCAGAAATTCATCGTCGGGCGCGAGATCGAGGCCAAGCCCAAGCTGTTGATCGTCAGCCAGCCCACCTGGGGCGTGGACGTGGGGGCGGCGGCGCAGATCCGCGGCGAGATCCTGGCGCTGCGCGACGCCGGTTGCGCGGTGCTGGTGGTGAGCGAAGAACTGGAGGAGCTGTTCGAGATCAGCGACCGCCTGCACGTCATCGCCAAGGGGCGCCTGTCGCCCAGCCTGGACCGCGCGGACGCCACGGTGGAGCGCATCGGCGAATGGATGTCGGGCCTGTGGACCGGGCGCGAGCGGGACAACAACCAGAAGGAGACCGCGCATGCTGCGGCTTGAAGCCCGTCCCCAGCCGTCGAAGCTGTGGGGCTACGCCTCGCCGCTGCTGGCGCTGGCCATCACGGTGCTGATCGGCATCGCCCTGTTCGAGGTGCTGGGCAAGGACCCGGTGCGCGGCCTGCAGGTGTTCTTCTGGGAACCCATCAAGAGCGGCTACGCCCTCTCCGAGCTGCTGGTGAAGGCCACGCCGCTGCTGATCATCGCCCTGGGCCTGGCGGTGTGCTTCCGCTCCAACGTGTGGAACATCGGCGCCGAGGGGCAGTACATCATCGGCGCGGTGTTCGCGGGGGGCGTGGCGCTCACCGCGGACAAGGGCACCGGGCTGTGGATCGTGCCGGCCGTGATCCTGGCGGGCATGCTGGGCGGCATGTTGTGGGCCGGCATCACCGCACTGCTGCGCGACCGCTTCAATGCCAACGAAATCCTGGTGAGCCTGATGCTGGTCTACGTGGCGGTGCAGGTGCTCAACTACCTGGTGTACGGCCCCTGGAAAGACCCGGCGGGCTACAACTTCCCGCAGACCAAGACCTTCGAGCGGGTGGCGCAGATGCCGCGCCTGATGGACGGCTCGCGCGTGAACATCGGCCTGCTGTTCGCGTTGCTGGGCGTGGCCGGCGTGTGGCTGTTCCTGTTCCGCACGGTCTCGGGCTATGCCCAGACCGTGGGCGGGCTGGCGCCCATGGCCTCGCGCTACGCCGGCTTTTCCTCGCGCAAGGCGCTGTGGGTGGCGCTGCTCACCTCGGGTGGCGCGGCGGGCATGGCCGGGGCCTTCGAGGTCGCCGGCCCCATCGGCCAGCTCACGCCCTACGTGCCGGCGGGCTACGGCTTCGCGGCCATCATCGTGGCCTTCGTGGGGCGGCTGCACCCGGTGGGCATTGTTTTTTCGGCCGTGCTCATGAGCATGTTCTACATCGGCGGTGAACTGGCGCAGTCGCGCCTGGGCCTGCCCAAGTCCATCACCGGCGTGTTCCAGGGCCTGCTGCTGTTTTCGCTGCTGGCCTGCGACACGCTCATCGCGTACCGCGTGCGCTGGAAGCAATGACGACCCCCACGCTCCCCCCTGCGGGACGCTGCCCCCCAAGGGGGAGCGGCCGTGCCTTGGGGTGGCCCGGCGGCAGGCCATTCTTCAACAACTGACACCTATGGAATCGTACGCACTGCTCATTGCCGCCACGCTGAACGCGGGCACCGTGCTGGCCATCGCCTCGCTGGGCCTGCTGATCAACGAGAAGGCCGGCATCGTCAACCTGGGCGCCGAGGGCATGATGCTCTGCGCCGCGTTGGCCGGCTTCGCCACCGTGGTGCACACGGGCAGCAGCTGGCTGGGCTTCCTGGCGGGCATGGGCGCGGGCGCGCTGCTCGCGGCCGTCTTCGGCGTGCTGGTGATCTGGCTCAACACCAACCAGTACGCCACGGGCCTGGCGCTCAGCCTGTTCGGCGCGGGTTTCTCGGCCTTCGCGGGCACGGGCTACGTGCAGGCCACCCTGCCCGAGCAGGTGCGCTGGGCCATCCCCGGCCTGGCGGACATCCCCCTGCTGGGCGCGGCGCTGTTCCGCCACCACCCCATGGTCTATGCCTGCGTGGCCATGGCGCTGGGGCTGATCTGGTTCCTGTACCGCACGCGCGCCGGCCTGGTGCTGCGCAGCGTCGGCGAAAGCCCCGAGTCGGCACACGCCCTGGGCTACCCGGTGCGGCGCATCCGCCTGCTGGCGGTGATGGCCGGCGGCGCCCTGTGCGGCTTGGCGGGCGCCTACGTGTCCACTGTGTACACGCCGCTGTGGGTGGAGGGCATGATCGCCGGCAAGGGCTGGATCGCCCTCGCGCTGACCACCTTCGCCACCTGGCGACCCGCGCGCGTGCTGCTCGGCGCCTACCTGTTCGGCGGTGTCACCATGCTGCAGTTCCACCTGCAGGCCATCGGCCTGCAGATCCCCAGCCAGTTCCTGACCATGCTGCCCTACCTGGCCACCGTGGTGGTGCTGGTGCTGATTTCGCGCAACCCGACCTGGATCCGCGTGAACATGCCCTCGTCGATCGGGAAACCGTTCTACCCGGGGTCATAATTTGCTTGTCACTTTGAATACCCCACCGGGGTGGAGCTGCGGCGCCCGCACCGGTCCGATTCACCCAACCGTCGACACCCGAGGAAACCCATGACAGACCTCCACAAGCGTTCCCTGTTCAAGGTCGCCGCGATGAGCGCGCTGGCCGCCGCCGTGCTGATCGGCTGCGGCAAGAAGGAAGAGGCCGCCGCGCCCGCGCCCGCGCCGGCTGCGCCCGCCGCCGCCCCGGCCGCGCCCGAGCCGCTGAAGATCGCTTTCGCCTACGTCGGCCCGGTGGGCGACGGCGGCTGGACCTTCGCGCACGACAACGGCCGCAAGGCGCTGGAAGCCGAGTTCGGCGACAAGATCAAGACCACCTTCGTGGAGAGCGTGCCCGAGAGCGCCGACGCCGAGCGCGTGATCCGCGACATGGCGTCCAACGGCAACAAGCTCATCTTCGGCACCACCTTTGGCTACATGGAGCCCATGCTCAAGGTCGCCGCCGACTTCAAGGACGTGAAGTTCGAGCACGCCACCGGCTACAAGACGGCCGAGAACATGCGCACCTACGACAGCCGCACCTATGAGGGCGCCTACATGGCCGGCGTGATCGCGGGCTCCATGACCAAGACCAACACCCTGGGCGTGGTGGCCTCCATCCCCATCCCCGAGGTGATCCGCAACATCAACAGCTTCACGCTGGGCGCGCAGTCGGTGAACCCGAAGATCAAGACCAAGGTGGTTTGGGTGAACGGCTGGTTCGATCCGCCCAAGGAGACCGAGGCCGCGACCTCGCTGCTCAACGGCGGCGCCGACATCCTGTTCCAGAACACCGACTCGTCGGCCGTGCTGCAGACCGCCGAGAAGGCCGGCAAGCGCGCCTTCGGCTGGGACTCGGACATGACCGCCTACGGTCCCAAGGCCCACCTGGGCTCGGCCGTCATCAACTGGGGCCCGTACTACATCAAGGCCACCAAGGACGTGCTGGAAGGCACCTGGAGCACCGGCGGTGTGTGGTGGGGCCACAAGGAAGGCGCGATCGACATGGTCTCCATCGCCGACGACGTGCCGGCCGAGACCAAGGCCAAGATCGACACCATCAAGGCCGGCCTGAAGGACGGCAGCTTCCACCCCTGGACCGGTCCCATCCTGGACCAGGCCGGCAAGGAAGTGCTGGCCAAGGACCAGAAGGCGGACGACGCCTTCCTGGGGGGCATCAAGTTCTACGTCAAGGGCGTGGAAGGCAAGCTCCCGAACTGAGCGAAAGCCCCCTGAACCGAAAAGGGCTGCCCAAAGGCGGCCCTTTTTGTTTGAATGGCGGCCATGATCGAACGGCAACTCTGGCATCCCGTGGTGGCTTCGCACACGCTGCGCGAGGCGCCGCTGGCCCGGGGCCTGCTGGGCGAAGCGCTGGTGCTGTGGCGCGAGCACGGCGCGGTGCACGCCTGGGCCGACCGCTGCCCGCACCGGGGCGCCCGCCTGTCGCTGGGGCGCGTGCTCACCACCGTGCAGGGGCCGCGCCTGGAATGCCCGTACCACGGCTGGCAGTTCGAGGCCGGCGGGCGCTGCCGCCACGTGCCGGCCTCGCCCGATTTCCAGCCGCCCCTGGGCCACGCGACCACGGCCTTCGAAGCGCGCGAAGCGCACGGTCTGGTGTGGGTGCGGCTGGACGCGCCGACGGCCGGCTTGCCCGACGCGCCGCCCGCTTTCGCCGAGGCCGGGGACGCCGGCTGGCGCCGCGTGGTCTGCGGACCGTACGCGGTGGCCACCAGTGCGCCGCGCCTGGTGGAGAACTTCCTGGACCTGAGCCACTTCGGCTTCGTGCACGAAGGCTGGCTGGGCGAACGCGGACACGCGCAGGTGCTCGGCGGCGTGGTCAGCGAAAGCCCGCAAGGCCTTCAGGTGCTCAAGGCCCGCGCCTGGCAGCCGCGCGGCTATGCCGAGGCCGGCGGCGGCGCCTGGGTGGACTACGCCTACGAGGTGCCGCACCCCTACGCCGCGCTGTTGCGCAAGGACGCCAGCGATGGCGACCCGGTGCGCAACGCCATCGCCCTGTTCATCCGGCCCGATGGCGACGAGGCCTGCACCGCATGGTTCGTGATGGCCACGCAGAACGACCGCTCCAGCGATGAGGCGCTGGTCGATTTCCAAGACACGGTGTTCGCGCAGGACCGGCCGGTGGTGGAATCCCAGACGCCCAAGGCGCTGCCGATCGGCCGCACCGCCCGCGTGGCCGAAGTGCACGGCCCCGCCGACCGCGTGAGCAGTGCCTACCGCCGCTACCTTCAACGACTGGGCATTGCCCTGGGAACCTGCTGACCATGTCGCCTGCCGAACTTGCCGCCCACCTGCCCAAGGCCGAACTGCACATCCACATCGAAGGCTCGCTCGAACCCGAACTGATCTTCGCGCTGGCGCAGCGCAACGGCGTGAAGCTGCCGTACCGCGGCGTGGAGGCCCTGCGCGAGGCCTACGCCTTCACCAACCTGCAGAGCTTCCTCGACATCTACTACGCGGGCGCCAGCGTGCTGCTGCACGAGGCCGATTTCTTCGACATGGCCTGGGCCTACTTCCAGCGCGCCTACGCCGACCGCGTGATCCACGCCGAGCTGTTCTTCGACCCGCAGACGCATACCGCGCGCGGCGTGGACATCGGCGTGGTCATCGGTGGGCTGCAGCGCGCCTGCGAATGGGCGCAGGCCGAGTTGGGCATCTCCAGCCGGCTCATCCTGTGCTTCCTGCGCCACCTCAGCGAAGAAGAGGCCTTCGCCACGCTGGACGCGGCCTTGCCGTACCGCCAGCACTTCGTCGGCGTCGGCCTGGACTCGAGCGAGCTGGGCCACCCGCCGGAGAAGTTCTCGCGCGTGTTCGCGCGCTGTCGCGAGCTGGGCCTGCATGTCGTGGCGCACGCGGGCGAGGAGGGGCCGCCGGCCTACATCTGGGGCGCGCTGGACGACCTGAAGGCCGAGCGCATCGACCACGGCGTGCGTTGCCTGGACGACCCCGCGCTGGTCGCCGAGCTGGCGCGCCGGCGCACGCCGCTCACGGTCTGTCCGCTGTCCAACCTCAAGCTCTGCGTGGTGAACGACCTGCGCGAGCATCCGATGAAGCGCCTGCTGGACGCCGGCCTGTGCGCCACCGTCAACAGCGACGACCCGGCCTACTTCGGCGGTTACCTCAATGCCAACTTCGTGCAGACCGTCGAAGCCCTGGGCCTGTCGCGCGAGGAGGTCATCACCCTGGCGCGCAACAGCTTCGAGGCGAGCTTCATCGACGAAGAGACGCGCCAGCGCTACCTGGCGCGGCTGGAGGCGGCCAGCGCGCCGCCTTGACGCGCGTCATCCTGCGGCCGGTCGGGTCGGCCTAGAGTGGCCCATCGCATCGCAAGGGGTGAGCCATGCGCGTTGGGCGTGCTCTGTTGTCCGTGGGTCTGTCGCTGGCTCAGTTGTCCTGTGGCGGCAGCGGGGGCTCGGTGCCGCCACCCCCACCTTCGGGCTGGGTCGTGATCGATGCCCCGGCGTCGACCGACACGGTGTGCAACGAGCTTGGCCTGAGCGGCGAGGCCTTCATCAGTCCGACCGATTGGCATTGCTGCGGCGGCTCGGCGGTCGAGATGACCGCGGTCACCGTGACCTGGCGCAATGAGACCTCGGGCGCCGCCGGCACGGCCAGCCAGTCGGTGAAGACGAGCCCCTTCTTGGGCCTGTATGGGCACACCTGGAGCGCCACCGTGCCGCTGGTGCCGGGCACCAACCGCATCGCCGTCACCGCCACCGACACGGCCGGGCTCGCCGGCACGGCGCGCCTGGACATTCGCAAGACCGGGCCGTCGTTCGCGCTGTCCGGGCGTGTGCTGAGCGACGGCGGCCTCTGGGGCCTCGGCTACGCCGAGAGCGGGGTGAGCGTGGCGCTGGCCGGTCCCGCCAGCGCCACGGCCTTGCCCATGAGCGGCGCGGCGCGGGGCGACTACGCCCTGAGCTGCCTGCCGCCGGGGCGCTATGCGGTGACGCCGCGGTCCGGGCCGTTCGGCTTCGCCTTCCAGCCGGCCTCGCGCACCGTCGACATCGTGTCCGCCGACGTGGGGGGCGTGGACTTCCAGGCGCCGGCCCACCGCCTCTCGGGTGGCGTGAGCTGGGCCGGCAGCGGCTTGCCGAGCACGGCCGATTGGATCACCGTGGGCGCCGGCGCGGCCTCCCTGGTGCGCGCCGTCGACGCTCTCGGGGCCTACGGTTTCGTGCTGCCGGATGGGGCCTACACCGTGACGCCGTCCGACCCGCTGTGCCTGGGGTGTTCGTACACGCCGAGCCAGCGCGACGTGCAACTGCAGGGCGCGGACCAGGCCGGCCTGGACTTCCTGCGCCAGTGAGGCGAAGGCCCCGCGACCGAGGGCCCGCCTACAATACGGCCCCGACGCGAGCCGGAGCTTCCCCGGCTCGCGTTTTTTCGTCACTGGAAGCCATGTAGAGGAACACCATGTACAAAAACCTCGCGGCCTGGCGCGCCTTCGCGCCGGCATTGGCCGCCGTGTTGGTATCCCCCCTTGTCGCTCAGGCCCAGCCGGTCAAACCGCCGGTGAAGGCCGCCTTCGTCTATGTGACGCCGCTCACCGAGGCCGGCTGGGTGCGCCAGCACGAGCTCGGCCGCCAGGCCGTGCAGGCGGCGCTGGGCGAGCGCGTCCAGACGAGCTACGTGGAGAACGTGGCCGAAGGCGCCGACGCCGAACGCGTGATCCGCGACCTCGCGCAGCAGGGCAACCACATCATCTTCACGCCCAGCTTCGGCTACATGGAGCCCACGCTGAAGGTGGCGCGCGATTTCCCGAACGTGAAGTTCGAGTCCATCACCGGCTACAAGGCCGCGCCCAACGTGGCCACGGCGAACGCGCGCTACTACGAGGGCCGCTACCTGGCGGGCGTGGCGGCGGGCCGGCTGGCCACGCAGGCCGGCTACCTGGCGGGCTTTCCCATTCCCGAGGTGATCCAGGGCATCAACGCCTTCACCCTGGGCATGCGCTCGGTGAACCCGCGCGCCACGGTGAAGGTGGTGTGGCTGGGCGAGTGGTTCAACCCGCCGCGCGAGCGCGACGCGGCCATGACGCTGATGAACCAGGGTGCCGAGGTGCTGGCCTTCCACACCGGCAGCACCGCCGTGATGGTGGCCGCGCAGGAGCGCGGCAAGCTCGCCGTGGCCTACCACTCCGACATGCGCGCGGTGGCGCCCGACGCGCAGGTGGTGGCCGTGACCCACCGCTGGGGCGACTACTACACGCGCCGCGTGAAGGCCGTGCTCGATGGCAGCTGGCGCAGCGAGCAGGTCTGGGGCGGGGTGGCGCAGGGGTTCATCCGCGTCGAGGGCTTCGGCAAGAAGGTGCCCGAGGCCGTGCAGAAAGAGGTGAACGCGCGCCAGGCCGACATGGCCGCCGGCCGCCTGGCGGTGTTCGCGGCGCCCGCCTCGGCCCCGGTGCGCGGCCAGAACGGCCAGACCGTCATCGCGGCCGGGCAGCGCCTGAGCGACGAGCAGATCCTGACGATGAACTGGTTCGTTGAGGGCGTGCAAGGCAGCTTGAACTGAAACCGCCTCCTGCGGCGGGCATAGGCCGCATCGGCGCGGCCGTATGACAGTGTGCGCCGGGCCGTGTAGGCTCCCGGCCATGAATGCCTACCGTGCCAGCCTGCTGCGCTTCGACGAGGACAGCGGCGCCCCCCAGTTCGACGACGACGGCCTGCTGGTGATCGGGCCGGACCACCAGGGCCGGGCCGTGGTGCGCGCGGCCGGTGCACATGGCGCGCTGATCGACCGATACCCCGGCGTGGCCGTGCAGGACCTGCGCGGCCATCTGATCGCGCCGGGCTTCATCGACATGCACGTGCACTACCCGCAGACCGATGTGATTGGCGCGCCCGCCGCCGGTCTGCTGCCCTGGCTGGAGCGCTACACCTTCCCCCACGAATCGCGCTTCCACGACCCCGTTCACGCGCGCGAGGTGGCGCGCTTCTTCTTCGACGAACTGGCGCGCAACGGCGTCACCACCGCGCTCACCTTCGCCACCTCGCACCCGGTCTCGGTGGACGCGGCTTTCGAGGAGGCCCGCGCGCGCGGCCTGCGCTTCATCACCGGCAAGGTGCTGCAGGACCGGCACAGCCCCGAGGGCGTGCGCGACGACACCGAACAAAGCCTGCTCGATACCGAGGCCTTGATCCGCCGCTGGCATGGCGTGGACCGGCTGGGTTACGCGATCACGCCGCGCTTTGCGCCCACCAGCACGCCCGCGCAGCTGCGCGGCGCGGGCGAACTGGCGGCGGTCCACCGCGAGGTCTGGATCCAGTCGCACGTGGCCGAGAACCTCGACGAGGTGCGCTGGGCCCTGGAGCTTTTCCCCAACAGCCGCAGCTACCTCGGCGTGTACGAGGACTTCGGCCTGTTGCGCGAGCGCGCCGTCTACGCGCATTGCATCCACCTGAGCCAGGCCGATCGCGAACGCATGGCGGCCACCGGGGCCGTGGCCGCCGTGAGCCCCACGAGCAACCTGTTCCTGGGCAGCGGCTTCTTCGACTACCGGGCCGCCGACGCGGCCGGCATGGGCTATGGCCTGGCCAGCGACGTGGGCGGCGGCACCAGCTTCTCGCCGTTTCGCACCATGCTGGCGGCCTACACGGTGGGCCGCGAGGGCCAGACCAAGCCGGGATTGAGCCTCGCGCCCGGGCAGCTCTGGTGGCAGCACACCGCGGGCGCGGCGCGCGCACTGGGCCTGCAAGGCGTGGTGGGCAACCTGCAGCCGGGTCATGAGGCCGACTTCGTGGTGCTGGACCCCAAGGCCACGCCACTGCTGGCGCGCAAGACCGCCCAGGCCGACAGCCTGGACGAGTTCCTGTTCGCCCTGATCGTGTTGGGCGACGACCGCGTGGTCGCGCGCACCGTGGTCAACGGCCGCTAGGGCCCGTCCGCGCGGGCGCGGCCCGGCACGGGCGGGCACCCGCCCACCCGCCCACCGTCAACGCGCCACGATGGCCAGGCGGTCGTCGCGGTTCAGGCGGGCCCAGAAGGCGCCCCGGCCGGCGTCGAAACCCACCACGGTGGTGTTGCCGCAGCTGGCGTTCACGTCGGCGGGCAGGGCCGTGAGGTAGCCGGTCTGGTAGGCCTGCGCGCTCACGCAGCCGGCGTCGGCCAGCGGCACCCAGGCGCGTGCCGCGGTGTCGTAACGGGCGATCGCGCTGTTGGCCGCGGTGCGACCGGCTGGGGCGGTGAACTCGAGCACGTAGCTGTCGCCCACGGTGGCCTCGCTCAGCGCCCAGGTCTTGGTGGCGTGCGTGGGCAGCACCACCGGCGCCTTGCCCAGCTCAGTACCGTTGCCGTAGCTGCCGGCCAGGCCGGTGTCGGTGGCGATGTCCTTGGCGACGCCGTACGGGTCGATGTAGGTGCCACCCTGCCCGCTGATGCCGCTGACGATCAGCTCGTCGCTCAGGGTGGCCCCGCCTTTCGCCTGCCAGTTCAGCAGCACCTGCTTCTTCAGGTCGATGGTGGTGCCGCGCACCTCCACTTCCTCGTCGGGCGCGCCGACGTTGATCACGCGCGCGCGCTGGCTGTTGTTGAGGTTGGGGCTGTAGCTCTGGTGGCGCTGGAAGAGGTAGCGGTACATCATGGACTCCATCTCCAGGTTGCTGTTCGCGAAGGAATAGCCTGGCGTGGCGCTCATGGTGCGGGTGCGCGTGTCGTGGCGGTTGAAGGTGTTGTTCACGCCATCGAGCAGGCGCGCGCGGCTGCCGCCGGCCGATGTGCAGGGGCTGGTGCGGTACGAGGGGTCGTAGGCGCCATTGCGCTGGATGTCGCTGGGCACGCTGGAGGGGTAGACGGTCTTGGCGCAGCGGTCGCGGGTGCGGACGAAGCGGTCCATCAGCGTCCAGCTCGGGTTGTCCAGCTGCTGCAGCGCGGCGGCGTTGCTGAGCACCGAATGGGTGACGAAGTAGGAGCGGTAGTCGATCGTCGGCCCCGTCACCTCGAACACCGAGGCGTTGACGTCGACGAAGCCGGTGCTGTCGCTCTGCACCTTCATCATCAGGTAGTCCTGGATGCGCTCGTGCTCGCTGAAGCGGGTTTCGTAGCCCTTGTAGGCGGCGTTGCCGGAGATGATCTGCAGGAAGGGGCGGTCGGTGTCGTCGCGGATCAGGCTGCGCGAGTAGTGGTGCTCATGGCCGCTCACATAGATCACGTCGTGCGCCGCGAGCAGCTGGCGGTACTTGTCGTAGGCGTCGCGGAACAGCACGTCGTTCACGATGGAGATGCTGCCGTCGACGATGTTCTCGCGCACCAGGCCGTAGCGGCTGCCGGCGAAGGAGTTGTGCGTCTGCAGGATGATGTGGTCGACCTTGGCCGCGTGCTTGTTGACCATGGCCTCGACGAAGCCGTAGGCGCGCTCGAACCAACCGTAGGAGATGTTGATCAGCAGCACGTTGTCGCGCACCAGCGCGTAGTTTTTGTTCCGGGAGCCGGGCATGTGCTCGGCGTCGGCCGGGATGAGGGACTCGACGGTGTCGTGCCAGTCCTGGTCCGTTCCCTTGGGCTCGTGGTTGCCCATCACGGGCAGGATGGTCAGCTTGTCCTTGTACTGGTCGGCCAGTCCGCGCCACATCGCGTATTCCTGCGGCGTGCCGTTCTCGACCAGGTCGCCGACGGCGAGCACGATCTTCACGCCTTGCTGCACATGGAAGTCGAGCACCGCCTTCATGGGGTGCAGGGCCACGCCGGAGTTGCTGCCCTGGGTGTCGGGCATCACGCCGATCTTGAGCGTGGTTGGTGTCGGGTGGGTGCTGGGTGGCGGGCTGGGCGGGGTGGCGCTGTCGGCGGCGCCGCCACCGCCACCCCCGCAGGCGGCGAGCGTGAGGCTGGCAGCCAGCGCGAGCGCGCTGGCACGGGGTCGGGCATTGTTGTTGGCGAGCATGGAGGTCTTCCGCGTTGTGGTGGTGCCAACGAAAAACTGTTGGCGCACCAATGATCGGGAAGCCCCATGGCATTCGCGTGAATGCGCGGCCGTTCGGAACCGGCGCGGCGCATTCGCCAGGGTGCAGGCCCACCGGCGGGTGGGCCGCCGGACTCAGTTGTAGGTGAGCGGGTGCGCCTTGCCCCAGAAGACGCGGTACAAATAAATCGTGTACACGACGATCACCGGCAGCGTGATCGCCACGCCGATGAAGATGACGGTCAGCGAGCCCGTGGCCGCCGCCGCGTCCCACAGCGTGAGCCGGCCGATCACGATGTCCGGGAAGATGCTGTAGGCCAGGCCGAAGAAGGCCAGCACGAAGATCAGCACGGTGTTCACGAACACCAGCCAGCCATAGCCGGCGTCGATGAGGTTCGGCCGCGTGACCACCCAATGCACGGCGAAGAAGGCCGCCGCGCAGATCAGCGGCACCGGCAGCAGGGCAAAGATCTGCGGCAGGCCGAACCACTTTTCGACCACCGCCGGGTTCACCAGCGGCGTGGCCGCCGAAATGGCCAGCAGCGCCACGCCCATGGGCCACAGGGCGCGGCGCGCCCAGCCCACGGCCCGGTGCCGCAGCTCGCCCTCGGTTTTCATGATGAGCCAGCCCGCGCCCAGCAGCAGGTAGGCCGCGGGCAGCGTGACGGCGATGCCCAGGCTGAACAGCGTGCCGATCGGGCCGGTGTCGAAACCGGTGATGTAGCTGCCCAGCATCCAGCCCTGGGCCATGCTGGCGGCCAGCGATCCGGCGAAGAAGGCGCGGTTCCAGAACGGCAGGTACCGGGTGGGCGCCTTGACGCGAAAGTCGAAGGCCACGCCGCGCAGGATTAGGCCCACCAGCATGACCGCCACCGGCAGGTACAGCGCCTGCAGCACGATGCCGTGCGCCTTGGGAAACGCCACCAGCAGCACGCCCACGCCCAGCACCAGCCAGGTTTCGTTGGCGTCCCAGAAGGGGCCGATGCTGGCGATCATGGTGTCCTTCTGGTCGCGCTCGCCCAGCGGCAGCAGCAGGCCCACGCCGAGGTCGTAGCCGTCGAGCACCACGTAGGCCAGCAGCGCCAGGCCCATCACGGTCATGAAGATCAGGGGGAGGAATTCGGCCCAGGTCATGTGGATCTCCGTCGAGGTTCAGGCGCCGGCCTTGCCCAGTTCGCCATGCGGCGCTTCGGGCGCGTGCTTCACGGGATGCTCGGCCATGTACTTGAGCACGCCCACGTAGGTGATCAGCAGCAGGCCGTAGACGGTGAGGTAGGCCGCGAGCGTGAGCGCCACGTGGCCCGAGGCGATGGTGGTGGCCACGTCGGCCGTGCGCAGCAGGCCATAGACGATGAAGGGCTGGCGGCCGATCTCGGTGACGTACCAGCCCGCCAGCGTGGCCAGCCAGCCCGAGAACGTCATGGCCGCCAGGGTCCACAGCAGCGGGCGCGGCAGCCGGGTGCGCGCGTCGCCGCGCTGCGGCCACAGCTTGTACACGCCCCACAGCGCGACGAGCAGCATCAGCGAGCCCACGCCCACCATGACGCGGAAGGCATAGAACACCGGGGCCACGGGCGGGTGCGCGTTCGGGAAGTCGGCGATGCCCCGCAGCTCGCCCTCCCACTCGTGCGTGAGGATGAGGCTGCCCAGCTTGGGCACCTTGACGGCGTAATGCGTGGTGCCGGCCTTTTCGTCGGGGATGCCGAACAGCGTGAGGGCGGCGCCCTTCTCGGTTTCCCAGACGGCTTCGATCGCGGCGACCTTGGCCGGCTGGTGTTTCAGTGTGTTGAGGCCGTGCAGGTCGCCCACGAAGATCTGCACCGGGGCGATGAGCGCGGCCGCGAACACGGCGGTGCGCAGCGCCTTGTGCGTGCCGCCGGTGGCGCTGCCTTTGAGGAGCTGCCAGGCGCACAGCCCCGCGATGAGGAAGGACGCGGTGAGCCCCGAGGCCAGCAGCTTGTGCGCCAGGCGGTAGGGGAAGGAGGGGTTGAAGACGATGGCGAACCAGTCCACCGCAATGAACTCGCCCTTGACGATCTCGGCGCCCGCCGGCGTCTGCATCCAGGAGTTGAGGCTGAGGATCCAGAAGGCCGAGAACGTGGTGCCCAGCGCGACGAGGAAGGTGGCGATGAGATGCACGCGCTCGCTCACGCGGCCCCGGCCGAACAGCATGATGCCGAGGAAGCTGGCCTCCAGGAAGAAGGCGGTGAGCACCTCGTAGCCCAGCAGCGGGCCGGCGATGTTGCCGGCCTTTTCCATGAAGCCCGGCCAGTTGGTGCCGAACTGGAAGCTCATGGTGACGCCCGAGACCACGCCCAGCGCGAAGCTCAGCGCGAACACCTTGGTCCAGAAGTAATAGGCCTCCTCCCAGGCCTGTTCGCGCGTGCGCACGAAGCGCAGGCGGAAGAACAGCAGGAACCAGCCCAGGGCGATGGTGATGGTGGGAAAGAGGATGTGGAAACTGATGTTCGCGGCGAACTGCAGGCGCGAGAGCAGCAGGGTGTCGAATTCCATGGCGGGCGCTCCTTCGGGTTCTGGGTCAGGCCGCTTTGCCGGCCTTGTCGCCGCGCGCGGGGGCCTTGCCGGTCAGGCGGTCCTTGATCTCGAGCACACGCGTGACCGTAGCGCCCATGCCCATGAGTTGCAAGGCCGTCTCGGGCGCGAGCTTCTGCACGTCGTCGAACCAGGTCATGAGGCGGTCGATGAGGTCGTGCATTTCGCGCATGCGCTGCTGCGCGTGGCGTTCGGCCTCGGACTTGGGCGTCTCCAGCAGCGCGGTGCGCAGCATGGACAGGGTGGGCTCGATCTCGCGCCGGCGGCGCTCTTCGGCCAGCACGCGGAAGATCTCCCACACGTCCGCCGGCGCTTCGAAGTACTCGCGGCGGTCGCCCGGCTGGTGGCGCAGCCGCACCAGGCGCCAGGCCTGGAGTTCTTTCAGGCCCATGCTGACGTTGGAGCGCGAGAACTCCAGGGTTTCGGCGATCTCATCGGCGCACAGCGCCTGGTCCGAGAGGTAGAGCAGGGCGTAGATCTGCCCCACGGTGCGGTTGATGCCCCAGCGGCTGCCCATCTCCCCGAAGTGGGCGACGAACTCGCGGTTGAGGGGTGGGAGGTGGTCTTGCAGCGGCATGGCCGGCACTGTAGCCGGTTTGGCCTGAAGTTTCAGAAATTACTGAAATTCCAGAATTGGCCTGAGGGCCTTCGCTGAGGGCCGGCGGCCTGGACGGCCCGGCCGGCCGGGCCTCAGGGGGTCATGACGAACTGCGGCACGCCCGCCGGGTCGAGCACCGGGTGGGCCTTGACGCGCCAGACCGCGCGCACCAGGTCGGCGGTGAGGGCGTCGGCGGTGGCGCCGTGGGCCACCACCTGGCCATGCGCCAGCACCCACGCGCGGTCGGCGTAGCGCAGTGCGAGGTTGAGGTCGTACAACACCATCAGCACACCGATGCCCTGCTCGCGCGACCAGTCGCGCAGCGCGCTTAGGCTCTGGTGCTGGTGCTGCAGGTCCAGCGCGGCGGTGGGTTCGTCCAGCAGCAGCCAGCGCGGCAGGCCGTCGGCGCAGGGCCGCCAGACCTGGGCCATGGCGCGCGCCAGCTGCACGCGCGCGCGCTCGCCGCCGCTGAGCTGGCGGATGCCGCGCCGCGCCAGCGCCTCGACCGAGGCGCGGCGCATGGCGGCGCGCACGATGGCGGCCTCATCGGGTTCGGGGTGCTGGCGGTGCGGGTAGCGGCCCAGTTCCACCACCGCTTGCGCGGTGAAGTCGAAGGCGGGTACCAGGTCCTGCGGCAGGTAGGCGCGGTGGCGGGCGAAGCCGGCCGCGCTGCCGGTGTGCAGTGGCTGCCCGTTGAGCCACACGCGGCCGGCGTCGGTGCGTTGCAGGCCGCCCAGCGTGCCCAGCAGCGTGGACTTGCCCGCGCCGTTGGGGCCCAGGATCACACCCACCTCGCCCGCGCGCAGCTGCAGGTCGACGCCCTTGAGCACCTCGCGCGCGCCATGGCGCACGCACAGGCCCTCGGCGTGCAGCCGCTTCGGGTCGCCGCCGCCGCTCACAGCGTCCTTGCGTGCGCACTGCGCAGCAGGGCCAGGAAGAAGGGCACACCCACCCCGGCGGTGATCACGCCCAGCGGCAGCTCGGCCGGCGCCAGCGCCGTGCGCGCCCAGGCGTCGGCCACCAGCACCAGGCAGGCGCCGAGCAGGGCCGAGCCCGGCAGCACCCAGCGGTGGTCGGCGCCGGCGAGCAGGCGCACGATGTGGGGCGCCACCAGGCCGATGAAACCGATGGTGCCGGTGGTGGCCGTGACCGCGCCCACCGCGAGCGCCGTGACCACGACGCACAGGCGCTTGAGGCCTTCCACGCGTACGCCCAGCATCACGGCCTGCGCCTCGCCCAGCGCCAGCGTGTTGAGCGCGCCCGCCAGGCGCAGGCCGATGGCCAGCGCGGCGGTGGTGATGCCTGCGACCAGCAGCACCGCGCTCCAGCGCGCGCCGCCGAGGCTGCCGAGCAGCCAGAACTGCAGGTTGCGCAGCTGTTCGTCGGTGGCCAGGAAGTTCAGCAGGCCCAGGCCCGCGCCCGCCAGCGCGTTGACCGCGATGCCGGCGAGCAGCATCAGGCCGACGCGGGTGCCGCCTTCGCTGCGCGAGAGCAGGTAGATCAGGCCCGTGACCGCCAGCCCGCCCGCGAAGGCCATCAGCACCAGCGGCCAGCTGCCCAGGGCGCGCGGCAGCTCGGGGAACCAGGTGGCGCCCAGCACGATGGTGGCGCCCGCCGCCAGCGCCGCGCCGCTGCTCACGCCGATGAGGCCGGGATCGGCCAGCGGGTTGCGGAACAGGCCCTGCATGAGCGCGCCGGCCATGCCCAGCCCGGCGCCCGCGGCCACGCCGAGCAGCAGGCGTGGCAGGCGGATGTTGAAGAAGACCAGTTCGGGCCCGCTGCGCGCGGCCTCGGCGCCACGGCCGAGCGCGCCCCACAGCAGCGGGGGCAGTTCGCGCAGCGGCAGGCCGTAGGCGCCCCGGCCGGCGGCCCACAGCGCGCACAGCGCGAGCAGCAGGCCCAGCAGGGCCAGGGTCCAGGGGCCGCGCCGCTGCGCCGGTGGCCAGGGCGAGGCGCTCGCGCGCGCGAGCGTGCTCACGGCATCCTCTTGCGAACGGCGCTCACGCGGCCACCAGGCGCTGGTGCAACTCGCCCACCACGCGGGGCAGGCGCGGGCCGAAGCCCAGCAGTTCGAGCGCGTCCAGGTGCACGAGGGCGCGGCCGCTGTCGCGGCGCCGCCAGGCGGGCGTGAGCGGCAGTTCGGGGCGGCGCCAGAAGGCGGCCTCGCCACCGATGGCGTCCAGGCCCTGCGTGGTGGTGAGGATCGCGTGCGGCGCGGCGGCGGCCATGGCCTCGGCCGTCATCGGGCGGTAGCCCTTGAAACCCGAGAGGGCGTTGCGCGCGCCGGCGAAGCCGATCAGGGCGTGGGCCGCCGTGGCCTCGCCGGCCACCATGGGGCTGCCGCCGTGCGCGAGCACGAACAGCACGCGGGGCGCGGGGCCGGCGTGCGCGCGCACGCGCCGCAAGGCCTGGTCCCATTGCGCGTCCAGCGCGACCAGCAGGTCCTGTGCCGCGCGCGCCTTCGACGCGGCGCGGCCCACGGCCTGCACCTTGCGGCGCACCTCGCCCCAGTCGTGGCTGCTCTCGATCAGATCGACCGTCACGCCGGCCGAGCGCAGCTGGTCGAGCACCACGGGCGGCCCCGCGTCGCCTGGCGCGATGACGGTGTCGGGCCGCAGCGCGAGCAGGCCTTCGGCGGAGAGCTGGCGCAGGTAGCCGACTTTGGGCGTGGCCAGCGCGGCGGCGGGGTAGAGGCTGGTGGTGTCGGTGCCCACCAGCAGGTCCTGCGCGCCGAGCGCGTAGACCACCTCGGTGATGCCGCCGCCCACGGTGACCAGGCGTGGCGCGCGCGGTGGCGCCGCAGCGAAGGCGGGCAGGGCGGTGCCGGCGACCAGGGCGGCGGTGGCGCGCAGCAGCGCGCGGCGGCGCGGGGGGACGCGGGTGGGTGCCATGGCGCGCCTCAGGCCGGGGTGGGCGCGTCCAGCGTGGGCCGCTGCGCCAGCACGTCGCGCCAGGCGCCGCGCTCGGGCTGGCCGGGCTTGCGCGCGCCGAAGAACATGGCCATGAGCTCGCCTCGCGCGTCGAAGGCCTCCAGCGAGGTGACGACGCCGTCGCTGGTGGGCTTCTCCACCACCCAGGCCTCGTCGATCAGGTCCTCGCGCAGGTGCAGGTTGAAGCCGGGATCGAGCACGTTGAGCCAGGCCTGGCCGTTCATCTCCAGCGGCTCCACGCGCTTCACCGGCCCGGTGTGGATCTGGATGCAGCCCGGGCTGCCCACGAAGACCATGATGGGCGTGCCGTTGAAGGCGGCGTCGGTGAGCGTTTCGCGCACGGCGCCGCGCTCCACGCGGCGCGTGTAGCGGCCTTCGACCAGGCGGAAGCCCTGGCGCCGCTCGACCCCGAATTGGCGCAGCAGCGGGAAGAACTGGTGCGTGTCGGTCATGGCGCCCCAGGCCTCGGAGAAGGCCTTGGCGTCGACCCGCGCGGGGGTCTCGGTGGCGGGCGAGGCCGGGGCCTCGAAGGCGGGCGTGGCGGCCGGATCCTGCCACTGCTCGACCACGCGGCGCCAGGCCGCGCGGTCGCTGGTCTCGCGCAAGAAGATCTTGTGCACGGCGGTGCCGTGGCGGTCGAAGAACTGCAGGCTGGGCAGGGCTTCGTTGCCTGGGTTCTGCGTCCACTCGGTCACCGCCAGGCCCGCGTGCCATTGGTGGAAAAAAAGGCGCAGGTCGATGTCCTCGCCCAGCGCCAGGCCGATGGCGCCTTCGCCGGAGAGCTTGTCGTAGACGCCGGTCTTCTCGTGTACCGCGCCCTCGTTGCGCGTGAGCGCGAGCAGCGGCCCGCAGGGCTTGAGTGACCGCAGCAGCGCGAGCCAGTCGGCCCTGAGCGCGACGGCGCGCGTGGGACCTTCGTCGGCGCCGATGTGCGCGGCCAGCGCGGCGCCCTCGCTCACGCCGATGGATTCGGCGGCGTCGCGCGCGCGCCGACCCTGGGCGCGCGCGGCCTGGTAGGCGGTGCGGATGTCGTGGATGTCCATGCGGGTTCTCCTTGTGGGGCTCAGAAGTCGGTGACCAGCGCCAGCGACAGGCTGCGGCCGGGCGAGGTGTAGGCGTCCAGCGTGGCCAGGTTGCCGGCCACGCCTTGCACGCTGCTCCACAGCCAGTACTTACGGTCCGTCAGGTTGTGGATCGCCGCGCTCAGGCGCGTGCGGGGGGTGATGCGCCAGGTGGCGCGCAGGTCCAGCGTGGTCCAGGCGGGCGTGGCGAACTGCTGCGGCGTGCTGCTGCGGTCGATGTCCTCGCTGTCCTTGGCCAGCGCGTGCGTGAGCACGGCGCCCAGGGTCCAGTCGGCGATGCGGTGGTCCACGCCCAGCACCAGCTTGGCCGGGTTCACCGAGTTCAGCGGCTGGTTCAGCAAGGTGTCGCGGCCCTTGGTCCGGCCATAGGCCAGCTTGAGCGTGGTGGCCGGCGTCACGGTCCAGCGGCCTTCGAGTTCGACGCCGCTGAGCTTGACGCGGCCGCGGTTGACGGCCTGGAACAGGATGGGATTGCCCGGCGCGCCCGTGCCGCCGACCCGCACGTTGTCCTCGATGAAGTCTTTGTAGCGGCCGGTGAAGGCGGTGACCAACCAGTTCAGCCGGCCGTGCTCGCCGCGCGCGCCGAGCTCCAGGGTCTGGCTGGTCTCGGGCTTGAGGTCCGGGTTGGGCAGGGTGCGGTAGTTGGCGAGCGCGTTCTGGAAGAAGTTGTTGAGCTGCAGCGGGCTTGGCGCCTTGAAGCCGGCCGCCGCGTTGGCGAACACCTGCCAGTGCGGATGGGGGCGCAGGATCAGGCCCAGCTTGGGCGAGAGCGCGCTGTCGGACAGCGCCGCCGGGGCGAGCGGGTACAGGGGGCTGCTCTGCGGCTTGAGCGAGAAGCGGTCGTAGCGCAGCGCGGGAATAACGCTCCAGCGCTCGCTCACGAACTCACTCTGCAGGAAGAACGCGCTGTTGGTCTCGCGCGTCTTGGGGAAGCGCTGCAGCGGGTAGGTTTCGTAGGCCGGGCCGGCCACGCCAGTGACCAGGTTGTCGAGTTCGGCCACCGACACGTCGGCGCCGTAGACCAGGGTATGGGCCCAGCCGTTGCCGAGCGGGCGCGTGCGCTCGGCCTGCAGCACGGCCTGCCAGAGGTCTTCCTCGTAGCGCACGTCGCGTTCGCGCACGGTGGGCAGGGCGGTGCGGACCTCGCGCGACCACTCGCGCGAGCGCGACTGCTGGTAGCCCAGGGTGGCGCGCAGCGTGTCGGCCCAGGCGGACTGGAGGAAGAAGCGGCCGTCCCAGCTGGCGCGCGTGCGCTGCATCTCGCTGGTGCCATCGAGGTCCTGCACGCCGGTGACCGTGGGCGAGCGGCCCGTGTAGCCCTCGACCGCGGTGTTCTTGTCGACGTGTTCGAGGGTGAAGGTGTGGGTCTGGCCCGCGCCGGGCGTGAGCACGATCTTGCCCAGCGCTGAGACGCTGCGGTCTTTCTGCGGGTTGGGGACGGTGCGGTTGCTGTTGAGCGAGCGGTTGTCGCCCTTGTTGTCCAGTTCGCGGGCGCGGCCCACCTGCACGCTGCCCAGCCACTGCAGGCGGTCGCTGGCGATGCCGGCCAGCGTGAGCCCCGTGCCCGCGCTCTTGTCCTCGGTGTCGGCGCGCACGCCCGCGCGGCCGCCGAAGGTCTGGCCCTCCTTTAGCAGGTCCTTGGGCGCGGTGGTGGTCATGGCCACCATGCCGGCCAGGCCGTCGGAGCCGTGGAGCGCCGAGGCCGCGCCGCGCAGGATCTCCACGCGCGAGATCAGGCCGAGGTCGTAGTAGTCGCGGCCGAATGCGGCGGCGCCGAACACCTGGTTGTTGAGTTCGCGCGGCATGCGGATGCCGTCCACCGTGAGCAGCACGCGGTTGCCGTCCAGGCCGCGGATGTTGAAGCCCGCGTTGCCGTCGCGGCCGGTGGAGCCGCTGACCGCGCCGAAGCGCTGCGGCGCGCGCTTGACCTCCACGTTGGGCAGCTCGCGAACCAGCTCGCGGATGTCTTGGGCCCGGGTGGGGTCCAAGGCCTCGCCTTCGATCACGTCGATGCGCGCGGGCACTTCCTCTAGCTCACGCTCGCTGCGCGAGCCGGACACCACCACGGGCTTGAGCGAGCCGGGGGCGACCTGCGTGGCGGAGCCGGGGACGGTTTGCGCATGGACCGGCGCGGCCGCGAGCAGCGCGCAGGCCAGCGCGACGGGGTGGAGGGCGGAAGAAGGGAAAAGGCGAAGGCGTGGCACGAGGGCACCCGGTGTTTGTGGTGAAAGACACGGGCTGGCTCGCGCGCCGCGAAGCGGCAACTGGCTGGCTGGTAGCGAAAGGCGCGCGCCGCGGCGCGCCGGTGGAACCTATTTGGTGAGGATCAGTTTGTTCTGCGCGGTCAGGCTCAGCTTGTAGTGCTGGCCGTCGTGCTCGATGAACACGTCGCGCCGGCCGCCGCTCAGCTGGCCGAACTGCACCTGCGCCGCGGGCACCGGCG
>NZ_MKSS01000031.1:0-26453 GCF_001897365.1 Hydrogenophaga sp. 70-12 | reverse complement strand
GCCCACGGCCGGGCGCAGGTAGTCCACGCGCAGGTCGATGGTGCCCAGCTTGGCGAAGCGGAGCATGCGCTGCTCCACGCTGTCGTCCATGTGGCGCGCGGCCATGGCGGCCAGCACGGCCAGACCGCCCATGGAATCCATGGCGGCGCTGATGACCCCGCCGTGCAGGCGGTGGTGCGCGTAGTGGCCGATCAGCTCGGGCCGCAGGTCGAGGTGGCCGTTCACGCGTTCGGGCCGGACCTCGTCGATCTTGAGGCCGATGTGCTGGTTGAAGACGATCTTCTGCTCGAAGAGCTCGACGATGGCCTGCAGGAACTCGGGTTCGAAACACACGGCGGATGGGGTTTTGGCGGTGCTCATGGTGTCCTCCGGAAGGTGCTGCCGGCTCAGGCGCCGAACTGCCGCGCCGCCAGGTCTTTCATGATCTCCTCGGCGCCGCCGCCGATCATCATGACCTTCACCTCGCGGTAGAGGCGCTCGCTGGCGGTACCCCGCATGTAGCCCATGCCGCCCAGTATCTGCACGGCCGCGTCGGCGTTGGCCTGCATGGCCTGGGTGCTGTGGTTCTTGAGCAGGCAGACGTGGCCCACCCAGTCGGGGCCCTCGTCGCCCGCGTCGATGCGATCGCCCAGCGCGTCCAGCCAGGCCTGGGTGGAGCCGATGCGCATGCGCATGTCCATGAGCTTGTGGCGGATCGCCTGGCGCTGAATCAGCGCTTCGCCAAAGGTCTGGCGCTCGCGCGCCCAGGCCAGCGCCTCGTCGTGGCAGGCCTCGGCAAAGCCCAGGGCCAGCGCGCTCATGGCCAGGCGCTCGCCGTTGAAGTTGCCCATGATGCAGCGAAAGCCCTTGTTCTCCTCGCCGATCAGGTAGCGCGCCGGCACGCGCACGCCGTCGAAGCGCAGGTGGCCGGTGTCGCTGCAGTGCCAACCCATCTTGTGCAGCGGCGTGCGGCTGAGGCCTTTGGCGTCGCAGGGCACGGCGATCAGGCTGATGCCGCTGGCGCCCTTGTTGTTCGGATCGGTTCGAACGGCCAGGGTGATCCAGTCGCAGCGCAGGCCGGAGGTGATGAAGACCTTCTCGCCGTCGATGACGTAGTCGCCGCCCTCGCGGCGCGCGCTGGTGCGCAGGCTGGCCACGTCGCTGCCCGCGCCGGGTTCCGTGATGCCGAGCGCGGCGATCCGCTCGCCCTGCAGCACCGGCGGCACGACCTCGGCCTGCAACTCGGGCGAGCCATGCTTGAGCACCGGCGGCAGACCGATGTTGTGGCTGAACAGGCTGGCCAGCAGGCCGCCGCTGGCGGTGCGCCGCGCCAGCAGCTGCGACACGGCATTGCGCGCGCGCCAGGGCGCGGGCGTGCCGCCCAGCGCCTCGGGGTAGCCCAGGCCCAGCAGGCCGATGCGCGCGGCCTCGCGGTAGAGCCCGCGCGGGAACGTGGCCTGGGCGTCCCAGTCGTTCACGAGCGGCACCAGCGCGTCGCGCGCGAAGCGGTCCACCGTGTCGAGCAGGGCCTGGGTGTCGGCGGGGTCCCAGTTCATGCCGTTGCCTCTGCCGCAAAGCTGACGAGCAGTTGCCCCGGCGCCACCTGCTGTCCGGCCGACACGGACACGGCCTGCACCGTGGCGTCGCGCGGCGCGGCGATCAGGTGCTCGATCTTCATGCTCTCGATGGCGAACAGCGCCTCGCCCTTGGCCACGCGCGCGCCGGGCCGGGCGTGCACGGCCACGAGCTTGCCGTTGAAGGGCGCGCGCAGCTCGCCCACCGCGCCAGCGGCGCCGGCACGGGTTCGCGCGCGGTGGCTCAGGTCGCTGAGCGTGAGCGTGTGCGGGCCCACCTGCACCTGCCAGTGGCCGTCGCCCAGCGCGACGGCGGTGGTGGCGTGGCGCACGCCGTCGATGGCGACGCCCTGGGGCTGCAGAAGGGCCTCGTGCGTGCGATCGCCCAGCGCGACGCTCTGGCGGCCGTGGCCGTGTTCCAGCACGGCGAGGTCGAGCACCGCGTCGCCGTGCCGCCAGCGCAGCGGCCGCGCGAAGGGGCACGGCAGCGCGCCGGGCGCGGGCCGATCCGCGCAGGCCGCGACCAGCACCCCGGCCAGCACCGCCTCGGCCGGCGGCCGCAAGGCATCGCGCAGGCCCTCACCCTGCTCCGCCAGAAAGGGGATGAGCGCCTCGCCCGCGCCGAACACCGGGTGGCGCAGGCAGGCCGCCAGCAAGGCGCGGTTGGTGGGCAGGCCCAGGAGCACGGTCGCGTCCAGCGCGTGCGCGAGGCGTTCGATGGCCTGCGCGCGCGTGGGCGCGTGGGCGATGAGCTTGCCCAGCAGGGCGTCGTAGTGCGGCGTCACCTCCGTGCCGGTCTCGATGGCGTGGTCGAAGCGCAGGCCCTCGCCCAGCGGGGGTTCGGCGAAGGCGCGCACGGTGCCGGTGTGGGGCGCGAAGCGCTCGTCCTCGGCGCACAGGCGCACCTCGATGGCGTGGCCTTGCAAGCGCACCTGGTCCTGCGCCAGCGGCAGCGGCTCGCCGCGCGCCACGCGGATCTGCCACTCCACCAGGTCCAGGCCGGTGAGCATCTCCGTCACCGGGTGCTCCACCTGCAGGCGGGTGTTCATCTCCATCAAAAAGAACCGGTTGCCGTCCAGCAGGAACTCCACCGTGCCCGCGCCCACGTAGCCCGCCGCGCGCGCCAGCGCCACCGCGGCCTCGCCCAGGCGCTCGCGCAGTTCCGGCGTGACCGCCGGGCTCGGCGCTTCCTCGACGATCTTCTGGTGGCGCCGCTGCACCGAGCAGTCGCGCTCGCCCAGGTGGATGCAGCGCCCCTGCGCGTCGGCGAAGACCTGCACTTCCACGTGGCGCGGGCGCCGCACGGCCGACTCGATCAGCAGGTCCGCGCTGCCGAAGCCGGCCAGCGCCTCGGCGCGCGCGCTGGCCAGCGCGGCGGGCAGCTGCGCGGCCTCGGTGACGAGGCGCATGCCGCGCCCGCCGCCCCCCGCCACGGCCTTCACCATCACCGGGTAGCCGATGCGCTCGGCCTCGGCGGCGAAGGTCCCGTCGCCTTGGTCGGCGCCGAAGTAGCCCGGCAGCACCGGCACGCCATGCGCTTGCGCCAGGGCCTTGGCGGCCGACTTGCTGCCCAGCGCGCGGATGGCCTCGGGCGGCGGACCCACCCAGGTGAGGCCGGCGTCGATCACGGCCTGCGCGAAGTCGGCGTTCTCGCTGAGGAAACCGTAGCCGGGGTGCAGCGCGTCGGCGCCGGTGGCGCGCGCGGCGGCGATCAGGCGATCGATGCGCAGGTAGGACTCGGCCGAGCCCGCGCCGCCGAGCGCGAAGGCCATGCCGGCCTCACGCACGTGCGGCGCGCGCGCGTCGGGCTCGCTGAACACCGCCACGGTGGCGATGCCCATGCGGTGCGCGGTGCGGATCACGCGGCGCGCGATCTCGCCGCGGTTGGCGATGAGCAGGCGCTTCAAGACGCGTCTCCCCTGGCCCAGGGTGCGGGCTGTTTTTGCGCGAACGCGGCCAGACCGGCGGCGGCCTCGGGGCTGCGCAGCGCATTCGCGAAGGCGATGGCCGCCTCGTCGCGCAGGTCGGGCAGGTGCTGGTGCAGGCGGTGCAGCAGCTGCTTGGTGGCCGCCAGCGCGCCGGGCGCGGCGCGGCCCAGGGCCTTGGCGGCGTAGGCCACGGCGGCGTCCAGCGCGTCGTCGGCCACCACGGTGTTCACCAGGCCCACGGCCTGCGCCTCGCGCGCGGTCCAGCGCGTGCCGCTCAAGAGGCACTGGCGCGCGGTGGCGTCGCCCAGGCGCCGCCACACGAAGGGCGCGATCTGCGCCGGTGGCAGGCCCAGCGTGACCTCGGGCGTGGCGAAGGCCGATCGCTCGGTGGCGATCACCACGTCGGCGCAGCACACCAGGCCGAAGCCACCGCCCATGGCCGGGCCGTCGACGGCGCACATCAGCCACTGCGGCAGGCCGATCAACGCGTGCAACAGATCGCCGAAACCGCGGTTCATGGCGATCAGCGGATCGGGCTCGCCGGGGGGCAAGGCCTGGCCAATGGCGCTGGCGAAACCGCCCAGGCTGCCGCCCGCGCAGAAGGCGCCGTCCGCGCCCGTCAGCACCACGCCGCGCAAGGAAGCATCGGCCTTGGCGCGCAGGCAGGCCTCGAACAGGGCCAGCACCATCGCGTCGCTCAGCGCGTTGCGCGCGGCGGGTTCGTTCAGCGTCCAGGTTTCCACGTCGTGCCGACGATCGATGAGCAAACTGGCCATGGTCACTTTCTGCAGAGTTGAGCGAGCGAAGGGCTGATGTCGCGGGCCACCGTCGAACCGGCTTGGCCGGGCCACGGGTGGCGTCCCCCTTGGGGGAAGCGGCGTCAGCCGCGCAGGGGGGTTTTCTTGATCCCCATGATCTTGCTGAGGATGCCCAGCATCACCTCGTCGGCCCCGCCGCCGATGGACGCCAGGCGCCCGTCGCGGTACATGCGAGAGACCTTGTTCTCCAGCGTGAACCCCATGCCGCCCCAGAACTGCAGGCAGGTGTCGGGCACCTGGCGGTTGAGCCGGCCGGCCTTGAGCTTGGCCATGGTGGCCCACTCGGTCACGTCCTCGCCGGCCACGTAGCGGTCGCACGAGAGGTAGGTGAGCGCGCGCAGGGCCTCGACCTCGGTCTTGAGCTCGGCCAGCTTGAACTGAACCCACTGCTGGTCGGCCAGCTGGGCGCCGAACAGCTTGCGCTCCTGCGCCCACTCGATGGTCCATTCGATGCAGTTGTTCAGGCTTTGCAAGGTGCTGGCCGCGCACCACAGGCGCTCTTCCTGGAACTGCTGCATCTGGTAGACGAAGCCCGCGCCCTCCTGGCCGATGCGGTAGCGCTGCGGCACGCGCACCTCGTCGAAGTACAGCAGGCCGGTGTCGCTGCTGTGCATGCCGATCTTGCGGATCTTCTTGCCGACCTCGAAGCCTTTCACGGTCTTGCCGTTCTCGCGCAGCGGCACCATGACCAGGCTCTTGTTCTTGTGCGCGGGGCCGTCGCTGGTATTGACCAGCAGGCAGATCCAGTCGGCCTGCAGGCTGTTGGTGATCCACATCTTCTGGCCGCTGATGACGTAGTCGTCGCCGTCCTTGCGGGCGGTGGTCTTGATGGCGGCCACGTCGCTGCCGGCGCCCGGCTCGCTCACGCCGATGGCGCCCACCGCCTCGCCGCGGATCGCGGGCGCCAGGAACTGCGCCTTCAGTTCCTCGCTGCCGAAGCGCGCCAGCGCCGGCGTGGCCATGTCGGTCTGCACACCGATGGCCATGGGCACGCCGCCGCAGTGGATGTGGCCCAGGGTCTCGGCCATGGCCACGCTGTAGCTGTAGTCCAGGCCGGCGCCGCCGTGCGCCTCGGGCTTGGTCAGGCCCAGCAGGCCCAATTGCCCCAGGCCCTTGAAGACCTCGTGCGCGGGAAACATCTCGGCCGCTTCCCACTCGTCCACGTGGGGGTTGATGTGGTCGTCGATGAAGCGCTTGAGCGTTTTCTGTATTTCGCGGTGCTCGTGCGTGAACTGCATGGGGGGTCTCCTCGGGGTGGGTATGTGAGGGGTCTACATGCGCGCCACGCCGAACGGCAAGGGGCGCGGGTGGCGCTGTTCGGCCTCGGCGCAGGTGTCCAGGCAGAAGGCCAGCACGGCGCGCGTGTCGCGCGGATCGATCACGCCGTCGTCCAGCAGCAGGCCGCTGGTGTGGAAGGCGTCGGCCTGGCTCTCGAAGACCTGCACGATCTGCTCGAACTGCTGCTGCATCTGCGCCGGGTCGGGCGCGATGCCTTTGCGGGCCAGCCCGGCCTCGGCCACGATCTGCATGGTGCGCGCGGCCTGCTCGCCGCCCATCACGGCCGTGCGTGCGTTGGGCCAGCTGAACAGGAAACGCGGCCCGAAGCCGCGCCCGCACATGCCGTAGTTGCCGGCGCCGAAGGAGGCGCCGCACTGGATGGTGATCTGCGGCACGGTGGCGCCCGTCACGGCCTGGATCATCTTGCTGCCGTGCTTGATCATGCCGCCCTGCTCGCTGTCCTTGCCCACCATGTAGCCGGTGGTGTTCTGCAGGTAGATGAGGGGGTGGCCCAGCTGGCACATCCACTGGATGAAGTGCGTGGCCTTGTTGGCGCCGGCCACGTCGATGGGTCCGTTGTTGCTGATGAGGCCCACCGCGTGGCCGCCGATGCGGGCCTGCGCGCACACCGTGGCCGCGCCGTAAAGCGGCTTGAATTCCAGCAGGTCGGAGCCGTCGGCCAGGCGGGCCATCACCTCGCGCATGTCCACCGGCTCGCGGTGGTGCGTGGGCATGAGGCTGAGCAGGTCGTCGCTGGGCAGCAGCGGCTCGGCCACCACCGGCGCCACCGGGCGCGCGACACCGTCGCGCAACTGGTCGACGATGCGCCGCGCCAGCCCCAGCGCCTCGCGGTCGTCCTCCGCCAGGTACTCGCCCAGGCCCGACACGCCGGTGTGCATCTCGGCCCCGCCCAGCTCCTCTTCGGTGGCCACCTCGCCCGTGGCGGCCATGAGCAGCGGCGGCCCCGCCAGGAAGGCGCGCGAACGCCCGCGCACCATCACCACGGTGTCCGACAGCCCCGGCATGTACGCCCCCCCCGCCGTGCCCGAGCCGTGCTGCACCGTGATCACCGGCAGGCCCGCGGCCGAGTGCCGGGCGAGGTTGCGGAACAGCGAGCCGCCGTGCACGAAGCCCTCGACCTTGTACTTGGTGAGGTTGGCGCCCGCGCTCTCCACCAGGTGAACGAAGGGCAGCTTGTTCTCCAGCGCGATGTCCTGCACCCGCAGAATCTTTTCCAGCCCACGGGGCTGGATGGCGCCGGCCTCAATGCCCGAGTCACTGGCCACCACCATGCAGCGCACGCCGCTGACGAAGCCGATGCCCGCGACCACGCCGCCGCCGGCCACCGACTTCGCGGGGTCCTTGGTGTCCTGCAGAAAGCCCGCGAGCGAGCACAGCGGCAGCCAGGGCGCGCCCGGGTCCAGCAGCAGCGCGATGCGCTCGCGCGGCAACAACTGGCCGCGCTTGTCGAACACGGGCTTGGCCTG
Organism: Hydrogenophaga sp. 70-12; assembly: GCF_001897365.1. Classification (NCBI taxonomy): domain Bacteria; kingdom Pseudomonadati; phylum Pseudomonadota; class Betaproteobacteria; order Burkholderiales; family Comamonadaceae; genus Hydrogenophaga; species Hydrogenophaga sp. 70-12. The sequence goes on along the minus strand of NZ_MKSS01000031.1, from coordinate 19,389 downwards.
GGCCGAGGCGGTGGCCGCGCGCTGCTCGAGCGCGCGCAGCTGCGCGATGCGCTCGAGCATGGCCACCCGGCGCAGCTGCGCGGCTTCGGTGTGGGGGTTGAAGCAGGACGCGAAGCTCATGGCTGGAACACCTGGGGCACCACGTAGCGGTGGAAACCATCGAAAGGCTTTACGGCGTCGCGCGACTGCGCCTCGGCCGGCGCCGCGACCTGGCCCCAGCCCAGGCGTACCTGGGGCCGCGCGCCGTCCACGCGCAGCACGCTGCCGCTGATGAAGCTGGCGGCCGGCGACAGCAGGAAGGCGATGGCCGCGCTGGTTTCGGCCTCGTTACCGAAGCGGCCCAGGGGCACCGTTTCGCGCATCTCGCGCAGCATGGGACCGGCCTCCGGCGGGTAGTGGTCCATGCCGCTGGAGGCGATGTAGCCCGGCGCCACCGCGTTCACGCGCACGCCGCTGCGGGCCCATTCCAGCGCGGCGGTCTCGGTGAAGCTCACCATGCCCGCGCGCGCCGCGCCGCTGTGGCCCATGCCGGGCATGCTGCCCCACATGTCGGCCACGATGTTGACGATGGCGCCGCCGTGCGCCTGCAGGCTTTGCAGGTAGCACTCGCGCGCCACCAGGAAGCCGCCCATGAGGTTGGTGTCCAGCACGGCCTGCCAGCCCTTGGCACCGATCTTTTCCAAGGGGCTGATGTACTGGCCGCCCGCGTTGTTCACCAGGCCGTGCACGCGGCCGTGCGCGGTCACGATGTCCGCCACCAGGGCGCGCACCGCGTCTTCCTGGCGGATGTCGCCGGCGTGGCAGCTCGCGCGCCCGCCATCGGCCGCGATCTCCTCGGCCACGGCCCGCAGCTTCTCGGGCTTGCGGCCCACCAGGGCCACGTGCGCGCCCAGCGCGGCCAGTTCGTGCGCGGTGCAGCGGCCGATGCCCGAGCCACCGCCCGTGACCACGATGACCTGGCCCGCGAACAGGCCGGGCCGGAAGACGGAGCGGTAGCGGTCCGCCGCGGGGCCGCCCCCCGCCGGATCAGCCCCCTCGGGAGGCAGCGACCCGCGCAGCGGCGGAGCGTGGGGGCCTGGGTTCATTCCATGTCCTTGACGAAGAGTTGCAGCGCGGCCTCGGTGAGGCCGTCCAGCGTGGTCGGCCCCTCGGGGTCGTACCACTGCGCGGTCCAGTTGAGCGCGCCGAAGATCAGCAGCCGCGCCAGCGCGGTGTCGCCCCGCAGCGCGCCTTCGCGTCGCAGGGCCTGCAGCACCGGCACCCACACGGCCTCGTACTCGGCCATCAGCTCGCTCACCACGCGCTTGGGCTGCGGCGCGAGCCAGCGCCACTCGTACAGCATCACGGGGATGTGGTCGCTCTCGGGGCCCAGCAGGTTGTCGAAGTGGCCGCGCACCAGTACGCGCAGGCACTCGCTGGCCGACAGCGGCCCAGGCGCGGCGGCCACGGCCGCGTCCATGCGCTCGCGCTGGTGCCGCAGGGCGCGCTGCATGCCCTCCTCCATCACGGCGGCGAGCAGGGCTTCCTTGTTCTCGAAGTGGTAGAAGGGCGAGCCCGAGCGCATGCCCACGGCGGCGGCGATGTCGCGCGTGCTGGTGGCCGCGAAACCCTTCTGGCGAAACAGGCGCGCGGCCGCGCGCAGCAGGGCCTGGCGGCGGTTGCCGTCGTCGCGCTCATCGGCGGTCTTGCGGGGGCGTCCGCGGCTGCGGCGTTCGGGCGCGGGGGTGGCCTGGGGATCCATGGCGCGCCACGTTAGCAGCGCCGTTCATTTATAGCAAGCGGATGCTTGGTGAAAATACCAATGCCCGCTGTCGCCGGCCCGACAGCGGCGGCGCGGCGCCTCAGCCCGTGGCGTGGCAGGCCACAAGGGCGTAGGGCAGCGCCGGGTCCTCGAACCAGGCCCGCAGCTCGAAGCCGGTGTCGGCGGCCATGGCCTCCACGCCCGCGCGCTCGTACTTCTGCGACTGCTCGGTGTAGATGAACTCGCCGGGCCCGAAGTGAAACTCGCGCCGCAGCAGCGCGCTGCGCACAGTCTGGCGCGCCTGGCTCACCAGGAAACTGCGCGCCACGCCCTGCAGCGGGCAGTAGCTCGCGTAGTGGCGGAAGCGCTCGAGATCGAAGTCCATGCCCAGCTCGCGGTTGAGGCGGCGCAGCAGGTTCAGGTTGAAGGCGGCCGTCACGCCCGCGGGGTCGTCGTAGGCGGCCCGCACGGTGTGCGGGTCCTTGCGCAGGTCCAGGCCGAGCAGCAGGCTGTCGCCCCGGCGCAGGTGGGCGCGCACGCGGCGCAGGAAGCGCCGGGCCTCCTCGTCGGTGAAGTTGCCGAGGTTGCTGCCCAGGAACAGCGCCACCTGGCGGCGCCGCGCGCTGGGAATGGGCCAGGTCTGGAAGTAGTCGCCGCACAGCGGGTGCACCGCCAGCGCGGGCAACTGGCGCGCCATGCGCGCGCTCAACTGGTCCAGCGCCTGGGCGGAGATGTCCATGGGCCGGTAAACCAGCTCGGCGCCGGCCTTGAGCCAGGCGCGGCACAGCGCCAGCGTCTTGCGCCCGTCGCCGCTGCCGAGCTCGAGCATCTCGATCGGCGAGCCGCCGGTGTCCAGCGCGCCCAGCAGGTCCCTGGCGTGGCGGCGCAGCAGGGCGGCCTCCACCCGCGTGGGGTAGTAACTGGGCAGGCGCATGATGCGTTCGAACAGGCGCGAACCGCGGTCGTCATAGAAGTACTTGGACGACAGCCGCTTGGGACTGCCCGACAGGCCCGCCAGCACGTCGGCGGCCAGGCCGCGCGGCGCGGCGGCCCCGGCTTCGGGTGGTGCGGTGTCGCGCGCGGGTTGGATGGCGGATGCGGGGTCGCGGCCTCGGGTCATTCTGCAAACCTTGCTCGGTGCCCGCCGGCGCTCATGGCCGGGCCAGGCGGATGCCGGTGTATTGCCAGCGCAGCGGCGGCTGAAAGAAGTTGCGGTACGTCAGGCGTTCATGCCCCGGCGGTGTGGCAAACGACGCGCCACGCAGCACCTGCTGGTTCACCATGAACTTGCCGTTGTATTCGCCCACCGAGCCTTCGGCGCGCCGAAAGCCCGGGTAAGGCGCGTAGGCGCTGGCGGTCCACTCCCAGCGGTCGCCCCAGGCCATGCCCCGGCCAGCGGCGGCCTCCCATTCGAACTCGGTGGGCAGGCGCGCGCCGGCCCAGTCGGCGTAGGCGCTCGCTTCGTACCAGCTCACATGCGTCACCGGCGCCTGCGGTGGCAGGGGCAAGGGGCCGGCCAGGGTCTGGTGCCACCAGTCGCCGCCCTCGCCGCGGAACCAGTACATCGGCGCCGCGATGGCGTTCTGGCGCAGCCAGTCCCAGCCGTCGGCGTGCCAGTGGCGCGGGTCCTGGTAGCCGCCGGCGCCGATGAAGGCGGCGTACTCCGCGTTGCTCACCAGCCGGTCGCTGAGCGCGAAGGGCGCGAGCAGCCATTCGTGGCGCGCGCCCTCGTTGTCGAAGGCGAAACCATCGCCCGCGTGCCCGATGGCGACCACACCGCCAGGGTGCTCGAGCCATCCCATCGGGGCGGCTTGAGGCAGGTGTTCGCCGGCCAGGCTCACCACGGCGGTGTCGGCGCAGGCATAGGCGGGGCGCAGGGGGTTGTGGCCCAGGATGGCCTTGATGTCGGTGAGCAGCAGTTCCTGGTGCTGCTGCTCATGCTGCAGGCCCAGCGCCAGGCGGTCCAGCCACCGGGCCGGTGGCTGCGTGGCCAGCCAGGCCATCACGGCGGCGTCCACGTGCGCGCGGTAGGCCAGCACCTCGGCCACGGTCGGCCGGCTCAGGTGGCCGCGCTGGGCGCGCGGCACGCGCTCCCCCTCGCCCTCGTAGTAGCTGTTGAAGAGGTAGCCGTAGGCCGGGTGGAACGGTGCGTAGCCCGGCGAGGCGTGCGCGAGCAGCATGGCCTCGAAGAACCAGCTGGTGTGCGCCAGGTGCCACTTGGGCGGGCTCACGTCCACCACGGGCTGGACCACGTGGTCCTCGATGGCCAGCGGCGCGCACAGCGCCTCGCTGCGCGCGCGCACCTCGGCGTAGCGCGCGGCGGCGTCGGCGGTGGCGTCGCGCCGCATGCTCAGTCCACCACCTGCACGCCGCGCCAGAAGGCCACGCGGTCGCGCACCATGTCGGCCTCGGGCTTGGGGTCGGGGTAGAACCAGGCGGCGTCGCGATTGAGTTCGCCGTCGATGAGCAGGCTGTGGTAGCTGGCCTGGCCCTTCCAGGGGCAGTAGGTGTGGTGGTTGCTGTGCTGCAGGTACTCGCGGCGCAACGCGCTCGCAGGGAAGTAGGCATTGCCCTCGACGAGCACGATGTCGTCGCTTTCGGCAATCACCGTGCCGTTCCAGATCGCCTTCATGGGCGCTCCTCGGGTGTGTTGGGATGGGGATGTGTCGCATCCTGGGCGCATTTGCGGCTCATTGCAAGCCTGTGGCGATCGGGAATGACCGCATGGGGTCATTGACTTGTCATCGGCGCCGTTTCTCCCTGTGCGGCGCGCGCCCGTTGCCGCCTCGACCTAGCGCTGAGGCATGTTCCTGGTCCCGTAACCCTGCCTCACGCGGGCGTCCTCCGGGATGGGGGGCATGGTGCGGTTCCACGCTTCCCATGCCTCCCGCATGTCGCTCATCCGCTGTGGGTCCCGCGCGGCCAGATTCGCGCGCTCGCGCGCATCCGAGGCGATATCGAACAGGTAGTCGATTCCATCCACGCGCAGGTACTTCCAGTCACCGTTGCGGTGCGCCCGCTGCTCTCGGTGCTTCATCCGCCAGAACAGCGGACGATCGAAGTGGGCCTGGGGCGCGTGCAGAACCGGCAGGAGCGACAACCCATCCAGCGGGTAGTCCGGATCCGGACGCGCGCCCGCCGCCTCCAGAACGGTGGCGGACCAGTCCATGGTCATGCAGTGTTGCGCGGTCACGGCACCGCGCGGAATCACGGCCGGCCAGTGCGCGATCCATGGCACGCGGATGCCACCTTCGGTCAGGTCCATCTTGCCGCCCACGAGCGGCCAGTTGTCCGAGAACCGTTCGCCGCCGTTGTCGCTGGTGAAGACGACCAGCGTGTTGTCGGCGATGGCGTTCCGGCGCAGCGCCTCCATCACCCAGCCGATGCCCTCGTCCATGTGGTGGATCATCCGCTGGTAGGTGTGGACGCTGCCACCATGCAGATGGAAGAGGTTCTGCATGACGTCTGGCGCGAGGTGTTCGTCATCCCGCGTCTCCCAAGGCCAATGGGGGGCGGTGTAATGGAGGCTGAGAAAGAACGGTTCTTTCTTTCCAGCCATGCGATCGATGCAGTCGACGGCGCGTCGCGAGAGAAGGTCCGTGAGGTAGCCCTCTTCGTGCCTCTCCTGCTCGCCGAGGTACAGGTCGTGGTCGCCGTTGCCGCTGCAGTGAGAGAAGTAGTCCACCCCACCCGACAGGGGGCCGAAGAATTCGTCGTACCCCGACTTGAGGGGACCAAAATGCGGCGGGTACCCGAGATGCCATTTGCCGATCAAGGCGGTCTGGTAACCCGCCCGCTTCAACAGCGAGGGAACGCTGGGGTGTCCCGGGGGCATACCGAGCGTCGCGCTGCCCTTGCTGTCCGCGTGAATCGGCTCCTCGGCCGCCCCTCGCAGTCTGTACTGGTAACGTCCCGTGATCAGTGCAAAGCGCGTCGGCGAGCAGAGCGATGAGTTCGCGTAGCCATCGGTGAAGCGGATGCCGTTCTCGGCCAGCGCATCGAGAACCGGTGAAACGCGGCCGAAGGCCGCCTCGCGCCCACCGTAGCAACCCAGGTCGGCGAACCCAAGGTCGTCGGCAACGATGAAGATCACATTGGGTTGCATGGCAAGGGGTGTTGCAGGATCCACGGGAGCGCTGGGGGCCACGGCGCGTGCGGTCAGTCCAGCGTCAGATTCAACCGCTTCACCACTGGCGCCCATCGCGCCGTATCGGCCTGCACCTGCGCCTCGGCCACCTGGCGCGTGCTGCCCACGCCACGCAAATCCAGCGCTTGCAGGCGGGTTTGCACATCGGGGGTCGTCATGATGGCGCCGGCGGCCTGCTCCAGTGCGCTGGCGACCGCCGCGGGCAGGCCTTTGGGCGCCTGCAGCAGCAGCTTGAAGCTGATGTCCAGGGTCGGCTTGTGGAGTGCCTCGGCCAGCGTCGGCACCTGCGGCGCCAGCGCGGAAGGTTCGGCGGACGAGACGGCCAGCGCCACCAAGCGGCCGGTTTTCACATGCGGCAGCACCGTGGGCGTTGCCAGAAAGCCGCAGCTCACCTCGCCGGCCAGAACGGCGGTGGTGGCTGGCGCGGGGCCGCGGTAGGCGATGTGCTCCATGCCGACGCCGGCCTCGCGCAAGAACATTTCAGCGGCCAGATGGCCCGGCACGCCAGCGCCACCCGACGCGTAGATCATTCGGTTCGCATTCGCTCGGGCCACCAGCTCGGCCGCGGTCTTCACGCCCGTGCCTGGGTGGCACACCAGCATCTGGGTGAAGTTCGCCAGCACGGAGAGGTTCATCAGGTCTTTGCGCGCATCGAACGTGAGCTTGGGGTACACGAGCGGGTTCACGGTCACCACGGTGTCCGGGCTGACCCCCAGGGTGTAGCCATCGGGCTCGGCAGCCGCCACCACACCGGCGGCCAGGCTGGTGCCGGCGCCCGGGCGGTTCTCGACCACCACGCTCTGTCCCAAGCGCTGCGACAACCGTTCGGCGAAGAGACGGGCCGTGATGTCGGAGGGCGCGCCCGGCGGCGATCCGACGAGCAGGCGAATGGTCTTGCTCGGGTAGGCGGGCGCCTGCGCCTGCGCGTTGCCGGCGCTCAGCACGGCCAGCGCAAGGCCGGCCAGCAGGGAGGGAAGAAGTCGCTGGGTCATGGCTGTCTCCTGGTAGAGGTCGAACGAAAGGTGTGCCCGTGCGCTGCGGGCCTCAGCCCCCGGTGAAGCGCGGTGCGCGCTTGTCCAGCCGCGCGCGCATGCCTTCGTGCTGGTCGTGCGTGGAAAAAAGCGTCTGAAAGGAGCGCCGCTCGAACCGCAGCCCGCTCTCCAGCCCGCTGCTCATGCCTTCCAGCACGGCTTCCTTGATCAGGCGCAGCGCCAGCACGGGCAGTGCGGCCAGCTCGCAGGCGATCTGCAGCGCGCGCGCTTCCACTTCGTCGTCGTTCACCACTTCGCTGGCCAAGCCCATGGCCAGGGCCGCGTCGGCGCCGAAGGGTTCGCCCCGCAGCAGGATGTGCATGGCAGCGAATTTGCCCACCACCTGGGTGAGACGTTGCGTGCCCCCACCCCCGGGCATGATCCCGAGCTTCACCTCCGGTTGGCCGAAGCGCGCGCCCTGGCCCGCGACGAGGATGTCGGCGTGCATCGAGAGTTCACAGCCTCCGCCAAGCGCGTGGCCCCGCACGGCGGCGATCACCGGTTTGCGGCAGTTGGCGATGGCGCCCCACAGCCGGTCCATCTGGCGCGCCATGATCTGCGCCGGCGTGGCGTCCACGTACTCGTTGAGATCGGCCCCGGCGCAGAACGCGCGCTCACCGCCCGCCAGCACGATGGCGCGAACCCGGTCGTCGGCGTCGAGTCGCAGAAAGGCCTCGGCGAGTGCATGGCGCAGCTCGAGGTTGAGCGCATTGAGCACGGCCGGGCGGTTCAGGCGCAGCAGCGCCACGCCATCCATGGGGTTCGCCTGCAACAAGCAGTCGCTCGCGGTGCTCATGTGGCTGCGCCCTGAAAGCGCGGCGCGCGTTTCTCGAAGAAGGCGGCAACGGCTTCGGCGTGGTCGGCCGTGTGGTGCGCCAGGCCCTGCAGGCGACCCGCGCTGCCCAGAGCCTCGTCCAGCGTTGCGGTGCGTGCCTGCTGCAGCAGCTGGCGCGTCCATCGAAGCACCTGGGGCGGGTTGGCCGCGATGCGGGCGGCCAGTTGCAAGGCCTCGTCGAGCAGCGCCTCGGGCGCCACCACCCGCGAGACCAGGCCGATGCGCAGGGCCTCCTCGGCATCGATCGCATCGCCGGTGAGCGCCATCTCGGCCGCGCGCGCGTAGCCGACAACACGCGGCAGCAGCCAGCAGCCTCCGTCGCCGGGCACGATGCCGACCTTGACGAAGCTCTCGGCGAAGCGCGCCTGGCGGGAGGCGATGCGCAGGTCGCACATGCAAGCCAGGTCGTTGCCGGCGCCGATGGCCGGGCCGTTGACCGCGGCGATGATGGGCACTTGCAGCGCCTCGAAGGCGCGTGGGATGCGCTGGATGCCGTCGCGGTAGGCCTGCGCGATCTGCTCGGGCGTGCCAGCGAACATGCCACGGCGCTCGCGCATCTCGGCCACGTTGCCGCCGGAGCAAAAGGCTGTTCCCGCGCCGGTCAGGATGGCGACGCGCACGTTGAGGTCCGCGTTGAGCGCGGCGAAGGTCTGTTCGAAGGCCGCGAACATCGCTTCGCCGCTAAGGGCGTTTCGGGTGTCGGGACGGTTGAGGGTGAGCAGCGCGACATGGCCGCGCCGCTCGATCAGGATGGGTTCGCTCATCGGGGGTCTCCCACGCGTTCGATGGCCATGGCCACGCCCTGCCCCACGCCCACGCACATCGTCACGAGGCCGTAACGCCCGCCGCTGCGTTGCAGCTGCCGCGCGGCGGCCAGCACCAGGCGCGCGCCGCTCATGCCCAGCGGGTGACCGAAGGCGATGGCCCCGCCGTGGGGGTTCACCTGCGGTGCGTCGTCACTCAGGCCGAGCGCGCGCATCACAGCCAGGCCCTGGGCCGCGAAGGCCTCGTTGAGCTCGATGACATCGAAGTCGCCGATGCGCAGGCCGGTGTGTGCCAGCAGGCGCCGCACCGCCGGCACCGGGCCGAAACCCATCACACGCGGGGCTATGCCCGCGCTCGCGTAGCCGAGCACACGGACCAGGGGCCGCAGGCCGTGGCGCTGCGCCCCGGCTTCGCTGGCCAGCAACAGTGCGGCGGCGCCATCGTTCACGCCCGATGAATTGCCGGCGGTGACCGTGCCGCCCGGGCGAAACGCCGGTTTGAGCGCGGCCAGGCTCTGGGCCGTGGCGTCGGCGCGCGGGTGCTCGTCCTCGCTCACCCGCACGACGGCGCCTCGGCGGCCCGGCACCTCCACGGGCACGATCTCCTGCGCCAGCACTCCGGCCCGCGCGGCGGCCGCCGCGCGTTGCTGGCTGCGCAGGGCGAAGGCGTCCTGGTCGGCGCGCGAGATGCCGTGTTCCTGCGCCACGTTCTCCGCCGTGTCGCCCATGCTGTCCACGCCGTGCAGCGTTTCCATGCGCGGATTCACGAAGCGCCAGCCGATGGTGCTGTCGTGCACCTCGGCGTGGCGCGAGAAGGCCGCCGTGGGCTTGGGCATCACCAACGGCGCGCGGCTCATGCTTTCCACGCCCCCCGCGATGGCGATCTGCGCCTGGCCCGCGTGCAGCGCGCGCGCCACCTGGGCCACGGCCTCAAGGCCCGAGCCGCACAGCCGGTTGACGGTGAGCGCCGGCACCTCGACCGGCAACCCCGCCAGCAGCGCGCTCATGCGCGCCACGTTGCGGTTGTCCTCGCCGGCCTGGTTCACGCAGCCAAAGACCAGTTCGTCGATCAGCGCCGGCTCGAGGCCGGGGTGACGCGCCATCAGCGCGCGGATCGGGATGGCGCCCAGGTCGTCGGTGCGCACGCCCGAGAGCGCGCCGCCGTAGCGCCCGATCGGCGTGCGCACGCCGTCGCAGAGGAAGGCGTCCATGCTCACAACCCCAGCACGCGCTCGGCGTTGCCGTGCATGATCTTTTCCATGATCTCCGGCGTGTAGCCGAGCCCGTCCCACTCCCGCAGGATGCGCTCATAGGGCAGGCTGGGGTAGTCGCTGCCGAACATGATCTTGTCCTGCAGGCGGCCGCGGATGTCCACCTTCAGGTTGCCCGGGAAGTGCTTGGGCGCCCAGCCCGACATCTCCCAGAACACATTGCCCTTGTGCAGGGCCACGGCGGTGGTTTCGTCCACCCAGGGCCAGCCGGGGTGGGCCATGATGATCTTCAGCGTCGGGAAATCGGCCGCGAGCTGATCGATGTGTTGGGGGTGGGCGTGGCGGATCACCGCACCGTGCCCACCCGGCATGCCCGCGCCCATGCCGGTGGTGCCGACGTCGATCATCACCGCGGCGCCCATGGCGTCGATCTCCTCGAACAGCGGGTAGTAGCGCCGGTCGCTGACACCGAAGTGCTGCATGATGGGGTGGAAGTGAAAGCCGATGAAGCCCAGCTCGCGCACGGCCTTGCGGGCCTGGATCATGGCGATCTCGCCTTTGGCCGGCTCCACCGCGCCCCAGCACTGGATGATCCGTTTCGGGTGGCGCTTCCACATGCCGTGCACGTACTCGTTGGTGCAGGGCGGCGCGGCAATGGTGGTCTCCAGGTCCAGCGCCACCAGGCAGGCCTCGACGCCCGCGCCGGCGAACTCGGCGATCACCTCGTCTTCGCTCTTGCCCACCCAGTCCCGCTTCCAGTAGCGGGCGAGCTCGGCGGGATAGGGACCCTGGGAATCGGTCCAGGTGGACGTACCCGGGTAGCAGTGCAGGTCGATGATGCGCATGGGGTCTCTCGGGGGTTCGGTCAGTGGGGGATGCGGCGCGCGGCCTCTTCTTCTGCCAGCCGCTGGCCGATGAGTTCGCCCAGCGCCTTCTTGGATACCTTGCCAAAGGTGGAGACGGGAAAGTCCGGCAAGACCTCCAGCCGCTCGGGCAACTTGAACTTGGCGATTTCCTTGGTCAGCAGAAAACCCACGAGCTCCTTCAGGTGCAACTCGTGTCCGGCCTTGAGGATCACGAAGGCGCACATGCGCTCGCCCAGGTTGGCGTCGGGCATGGGCACGCAAGCCACGTTCTGCACCGCGGGGTGCATCAGGATCAGGTTTTCCACCTCCTCGGCACTGATCTTTTCGCCGCCGCGGTTGATCAGGTCTTTCTTGCGGCCCTCGACGATGTAGTTGCCGCTGGGGTGCTTGCGCATCAGGTCGCCGGAACGGTAGAACCCGTCGGGCGTGAACTGGCGCGCGTTGTACTCAGGCACACCGAAGTAGCCGCGCAAGGTGTAGGGGCCGCGCACGGTGAACTCGCCGACCTCGCCGTCGGGCACCACGCGGCCCTCGTCGTCGAGCAGCAGAACCTCGTCGTCCTCGCACACGGGACGGCCGCAGGTCTCGAGCTTGACGTCCTCCGGGTCGCTGGCGCGCACGAACATCAAGGTGCCTTCCGACATGCCGAAGTTCTCCTGCACGAACACGCCGGGTATCAGCGCGCGTGTCTTCGCGCGCACTTCGGGCTGCATGCGTTGTCCGCCGCTCTGGATCAGCCTGAGGCTGGACAGGTCGTAGGCGCTGGCGGCCTCGTCGTTGATCAGGCGGATCAGCAGCGCGGGCACCACCTTGAGGTGCGTGACCCGGTGCTTCTGGATCAGCGCGAACATGTCCGTCGGGCGCGTGTTGGCGTGCAGGACCACCTTGGCTCCCTTGAACAGAAAGCCCTGGATGCCCGGGCAGGCCAGCGGCAGGTTGTGGGCGATCGGCAGCACCAGCAGCAGCACCGATTCCGCGTCGATCTCGGTCACCTCGGCGGCCACCTTCGAGTTGTAGGCGTAGTCGTTGTTGGTTCGCGGGATCAGCTTGGGGATGCCGGTGGTGCCACCCGAGAGCTGGAAGATGCAGGGGTCTTCGGGGTCGATGCGGATCTCGGCCAGGCGCGAGGCCGGCAGCTTGGCCGGCGTGTCGATCAGCGCACGCAGTGAGACCTCGCCCGGCCCCGCGTTGCCCAGCACCAGACGAAATTTCAGCGAGGCGTTCTCGGCCTGCACGCGTTCGATCATCGGCGCGAAAGTGAAGTCACCTGCGGTGCCGGGGTAGACACAAGTGGTCGCGCCCGAGAGCCGAACGAACTGGCTGATCTCGGCGTAACGGTGCGTGACCAGCGCAGCGATCGGGATGCAGCCGATCTTCTGCAGTGCGAAGTACAGCAGCACGAACTCGTGCACGTTGGGCAGCGTGGGCACCACGCGGTCCAGCGGGCGCAGGCCGAGCTCGAGCAGGTTGAGCGCCAGGTTGGTGGTGACGCGGTCGAGTTCGGCGTAGGTGAAAGACACGTCGCCGTCAATCAGCGCGACGCGGTCCGCGAAGCGCTTGAACACGGCGTCGAACTCCTGCGCCAGCGAGCGGTCCTGCCAGTAGCCCTTGGCGCGGTAGCGCGCGGCGCAGTCGGGCGGAAAGGGAACGAATCCTTCAAGCATGGGAAGTCTCCGGAGGATCAAGGGGGATGGGGCAACGCGGGCGCGGCCTCAGGTCGAACTCGTGAAGCCGCCGTCGATGACGACCACCTCGCCGGTGACGAAGCGCATGCCCTGGATCAGGTTGAGCATCACCTCGGCCACGTCGTCGGCGGTGACGCAGCGCTTCAGCGGCGTGGCCTTGGCGCGCGCGCCCATGAGCGTTTCGTACTTGTCGCCCAGCATGCGCTGCATCCAGTCGCCTTCCATCCAGCCCGGCGCCACCGCGTTCACGCGGATGTCCGGGCCCAGGTTCCAGGCCAACATCTTGGTCAGGCTCACCACGGCGGCCTTGCTGGCCGCGTACGGTGGCGGCTGCGGGCCGGGGCGCAGACCCACGATGCTCGCGGTATTGACGATGCAGGGCTCGCCTCCTTGTGCCCTGCTCTTGCGCAGCAGCGGCACCGAGGCGCGGCTCACCTGGAAGTTGCCGCGCACGTTGACCGCGAAGGTGCGGTCCCAGGCGTCCATGTCCAGGCTGTCGAGGTCTTTCACCTTCCAGGTGGCGGTGGTGCCGGCGTTGTTGACCAGCGCGTCCAGGTGGCCGAAGGCGCTACCCACCTCGGCCAGCATCTGGCGCACGGCACTGTCGTCGCTCACGTCGCAGGGCAGCACCAGGGTCTGGGCGCCCAGAGTCCGGGCTTCTTCGGCCACCGCTTGCGCGGCCTTGGCGCTCGAGGCGTAGTTGATGGCCACGTCGTAGCCGGCTTTCGCCAGCGCCAGCACGGCGCTGCGGCCGATGCCGGTGCCACCGCCGGTGACGAGGGCCTTCTTGCGGGGGGTCATGTTGGGAGGCTCCTGTTTCGGTTGTGAAAGCTTGAGTCGGCCCAGGGCGCCAGCTGCGCCGGCGCCATCGGGTCTGGAAAACGTTGCGGCGAGTGCTACTGGGGCTGCACGCCGAGTGCGGTCACCAGGCGCCTCATTGCGCCTTGCTGCTGCACGAAGAACGCGTGCGCGGCGCTCACGCTGTCCTGTCGCGGGTACACCCCCATGTCGGCCAGCCGACGGGTGACTTCGGACGAGGCGGTGATGCGGTTGACGTCGGCGTTGATGCGTTCGATGACGCCGGGCGGTGTGCCCGCCGGCGCGATGATCTGGAACCAGCCGATGGCCTCGTAACCGGGATAGGTGTCCGCCACCGGCGGCGCATCGATGCCGGGCAGGCGCTGCGCCGAGGTGACGCCCACGGCGCGCAGGCGGCCCGACTTCACATGCTCCAGCAGTCCCGGCACACCATCCACCGTGAGCACGGCGTCGCCCGCCAGCACGGCCGCCACCGCGTCGGGCGGCGTGCGGTAGGGCACGGTGAACAGGCCCATGCCCCCGGCCTTGCTGACCATCTCGCCGGCCAGGTGCGGCAGCGAGTTGAGCTGCGGCGCGGCGAAGTTCACCTTGCCCGGATGGGCCTTGGCGTGCTGGGCTAGGTCCGCCATGGATCGGATGCCGCTGCTGGCCGGAACCGCCAGCATCAGCGGGCTGATGCCCACCGTGGCCACGGGGGCGAGGTCGGTGTCCGGGTTGAACTGCGGGTTCTTGAACACGAGCGGAGTGATCGTGCCCATGGCGGCCGGGACGAAGCCAATGGTGTAGCCATCGGGCGCCGAGCGCACCAGCGCCGACATACCTGGAATGCCGCCTGCACCGGGGCGGTTGTCCACCACAACGCCTTGGCCCCAGGCGTTGGCAAGCCGCTCGCCAACGATGCGCGCAATCACGTCTGGCGCAGAACCCGCGCCCACCGGAACGATCATGCGCACGGGCCGGCTGGGCCAGTCCTGTGCCGCGGCGCTGCCCAGTGTGGACAGCAGACAGGCCGCTGCCAGCAGGCGCCTTCTGGAAATGGGGTTCATGGCGTGTCTCCGTCTCGTTGTCTGTGTTCCCGGCGCGGGATGGGGCGGACTGTAGGCAGGCCTAAAGATTCAAATAAGATGGAAATATTCGAAAAGTGATTCGAATCTGATATCTCCCCGAATGAACAACAGGTAAGTCAAGGCATGAAGCTCGATCAGCTACAGCACCTGATGGCCATCGTCGAACACGGCAGCCTGCGCGCGGCCGCCAGGCGCTTGGACATGCCCCAGCCCGCGCTGACGCGCAGCGTGCGGGCACTGGAGCGGGAACTGGGTGTGAGCTTGTTTGCGCGGGAGACCACGGGCATGGTCCTGACCGCCGAAGGCGTGCGCTTTCATCGCCGGGCCTGCGTCATCACCAGCGAGGCTCAGCGCGCGCGGGAAGAGGTGCAGCACCCGGGGCCGGCCTACGAGGGAACGGTATCGGTGGCCTTGTCGATCATGCCCCACCTGGGCATGCTGCCCGATGCGCTGCCGGTGTTCCGCCATGCCTATCCGAAGGTCAGGCTCAACATCACCGAGAGCCTGATGCCCGGCGTGGAAAGCGCATTGCGCGACGGCGGGCTGGAGTTCTACCTTGGCGCTGCGCCATCGCAGAAGCTGGCGCCGGGCCTGGCGATGCGGCACCTGTGCGACAACACGCGCGTGGTGGTTTGCCGCAAAGGCCACCCGCTGGCGCGCGTGCGCAGCCTCAAGGCGCTGGCCGGCGCCGAGTGGGCCAGCACCACCATCGACCACAACGCCGAGCAGGACCTGGCGCGGCTGTTTGCCTCCCACGGTCGGGCCGCGCCGCGCGTGATGCTGAGCGCGCACTCCGCGCTGTCGGTGCAGGTGGCCCTGGTGCGTACCGACCTGCTGGCCATGTTGCCTCGGCAGTGGTTGGACTTCGTCATGACGCGTGACCTGCTGGACGTCATCCCCGTGCGCGAGCGCCTGCCGGCGCCCGCCATCGTGCTGGTGCGCCGACCCGATCTGCCGCTGTCGCCGCCAGCGGAGTTTTTGTGCGACGTGCTGATGCGCCGTCTTCCATCAGCCTGACTGGGCCACCCGGCCGGCGGTGCCTGAGGCCGGCGCCAGCGAAGCCGCGATGCGCCCGGCCACCCGCTCGGCCTGCATCGCGATCGTGCGCAGCAGCCCGCCCGGCTGGCGGATGTCGTAACCCACGAAGTGCAGCCCCGCCAATGCGCCTTCACCGTGCAGCACCGTGGGCAGGCCGCGTTCATCCAGCGGCAGCGGGTGGTTCGGGAACAGTCCCTGCACCAGGGGCTGGTAGCCGGTGGCGAGCACGATGCTGTCGAAGCCCTGCCCCCGTCCGTCGGTGAAGCGCACGCCACCGCGCATGAGCGTGGCGATGCCGGGGTAGACGGTGATCTCGCCGCGCCGGATGCGCGCGAGGGTGCCGACGTCGATCACCGGCGTCTTGCCCTCGCGGCGCAACTGGCGCAGCGGCGAGGCGGCCGGCGTGCGCAGGCCCCAGCGCGACAGGTCGCCCACGGTGAGCCGGCGCAGCAGCGTGGCGCAGGCGTCGCCCATGGGTTCGGGCAGGCGGGCCAGCGCGATGCTGGAGAGCTGCGTGGGCCGGCCCAGCACGTCGCGCTTGACGATGTTGACCGGCGAGCGCACCGACAGCGCCACCGCCACGCCCTGCTCGGCCAGGTCCAGCGCGATCTCCGCGCCCGTGTTGCCCATGCCCACCACGAGCACGCACTGGTCTTTGAACGGCTGGGCGTTGCGGTAGTCGTGGCTGTGCAGCACGCGGCCGGTGAAGGCGTCCTGCCCCGGCAGCACCGGCCTGCGCGGCTCCCGGTTGGCGCCGGTGGCCAGCACCAGCTGCGCGGCGTCCAGGACCCGGCCGCCAGCGGTGTGCACGCGCCAGCGCGCGCCGGGGTCGGCGGCGGCGCCGGCGGTGATGCGCACCACCGTCTGCCCGCCCACGGGTTCGATGCGGTGGTGGCGGGCGTAGGCCTCCAGGTAGTCCACCACCCCCTGGCGCGGCACGTAGCGCGGCGCCTCGTCGGGGAACGGCAGGCCCGGCAAGGCCGAGTGCGACTTGACCGTGTGCAGGTGCAGCCGCTCGTAGTGCTCGCGCCAGGACGAGCCCAGTTGCGCGGCCTCGTCGATGACCGTGGCGTCCCGCCCCAGCAGGCGAAGGCCGCCGGCCACCGCCAGGCCCGCGGGCCCGGCACCGACGATGAGGACAGCGTGGCGATCGTTGGGGGCGGCGGACTCGGTCATGGTGGACGCGAGTGTGAGGGTGCGCTTCGTCGCACGCCATCGGTGTTCGCCCGTGGCGGGCACCCGAAGGACCGCGCACCGCCCTCCCCCACCTGGGGGAGCCGCCTGTACCCCGCCCGTGTATCTCCGCCGCAGTGCACACCCTATCGTGCCCAGCCCGGCGCCGGCCGGCCCCGCGGCCCACCCCCATGGAGAAACCAACGTATGGCATCCCTCATTGAATGCGCCCATCTCGCGTGGGCCGTCGGCATCGGCCCCTTGTCCGGGGGGGCGCACCGCACCCCCTTGCTGCCGGGCTGGAAGGCCTTGCAAGCGCCGCCCCTGGCGGCGCAGGCTGAGCAAGCCCTGCACGGCGGCGGCTTCGGCGCCAGGGCGTATCTCAACCCGTCCACGGGGGACATGGTGGTGGCCTACCGAGGCCGGGACTTGCCTTCGGCGCTGCCGGGCCCTGCGCGGCAGGACTTGCCCGAGCTGTTGCTGGGGCTGAGCCTGGTGCTCGGCCGCCAAGGAGTCGAGATCGGCACTGAGCTGCGGCGCCAGGCGATAACGCACTGCCTCGCGGTGGTGGCGTCGGCCCAGCGGCAGGGACAGGACCCTGGCCGCCTGTTCTTCACCGGTCACGGCATGGGCGCGGCCCTGGCCGCCAGCATGGCCGTCTGGCTGGGGCGCCCCGCCACGCTGTTCGCCGCCGCCCCCTTCACGGTGGCCGGCGGAGGCCAGGACTGCCACGACGCCCTCAGCCACGTGTCGGTGCAAGGCGAACCGATGGGCTACGCGCGCCACGCCATGCCCTTCGCCGTGAGCGCCGAGCGCGACCGGGCGATCGAGGCTGGCCAGGCGCCAGTGTCGAAGGCCCTCGCCCTGCACCGCATGGACCTGCACCTGGCGCTGCTGCTGGACGAGCGCCTGCCCGCCCTGATGCAGCGCCTGCCGGAACTGCTGCCCGCGCTGTGCGGCGGTTCACCCGACCCGGCGCACGATCTGATCGGCCCGCTGATCGAAGACCAGCTGCGCCAGGGCACGGGCGCCCCCAGCGCCCTTCGGCGCTTCATCGACGATGTCGAGAAGCTTCCCCTGCTGAGCGCGTTCGACACGCCGCCCGGCGGGCGCCAGGCGCTGATCGCCCTGCTGGCCATCCTCCATGGGTCGCAGGCCGGCCGGGGCACCCGTCCGTCACGGTGGCCGGCGGACGAGGCGCCGCCAGGGCCAGCGAGCGGGACCCAGCACCAGCACCGCCCCGGCATCGGGGTCAGGGAACCGGCCTGAGCGGGCCATCACGTCGGCAGCACGAGCCCGAAGGCCAGGCCGCTCGCCAGGCCCAGGGCCAGGCCCGCGAGCACGTCGAGCGGGAAGTGCGCGCCGGTGTGCACGCGCGCCCAGCCGGTGGCCAAGGCCACGGCCGCCATGGCGGTGATCAGCGCCCCGCTGCCGGTGTGTGGCAGCAGCGCACCCAACACGGCGCCCATCACCAGGGCATGGCTGCTCGGGAAGCCCGCGCGGCCGCCGTGGCCCAAGTGGTTGGGGCACAAGCCCAATGCAAAGGGCCGCTGCGCCTGCCAGCGGCGCGCCAGGCGCTTGCCCGCCAGCTGCACCAGCCCGGCCCAGGACAGGCACAGCAGGGCCAGGGCCGGCCCCAGCGGGTGCGGCAGCGACACCAGCACCACGAGCGCCAGCAGCGGCAGCCAGCTCCAGCGCGCGACCAGCCGCGCCAGCACCAGCGCGGCGACCGGGCCGCGCCCCGCGCCGAGGCGGCGGAACAGCCAGATGTCGACCCGCAGCCAGGGGCTGGCGGGCGCGAAGGGAAGCGTCTGGTCGGCCATCCGCGCACTGTGCGGCGCGCAGATGACAGGCGCGTTAAGCGCGTTAAGCGCGGTCGGCTCGGGGCGGTTGTGCCGGGGTGTCGCGCAGCGCCTCGGCGCGCTCGCGCATCAGGGCCTGGTCGGCCTCGTTCTGGGTGAGGCTGGCGGCGCGCTCGAAGGCTTCGCGCGCTTGCGCCCGGCGACCCAGCTGTTGCAGCAGGTCGCCGCACACCGCGCTGAGCCAGGGGTAGCGCGCCAGCGCGGGCTCTTGCAACAGCGGCGCGAGCACGGCCAGGCCAGCGGCCGGGCCAGCGTGGCGCGACACCGCCACCGCGCGGTTGAGCTCCACCACGGGCGAGGGCGCCAGGCGCGCCAGCTCGGCGTACAGCGCGGCCATGCGCGCCCAGTCGGTGGACTCCACCGAGGCGGCGCTCGCATGGCAGGCGGCGATGGCCGCCTGCAACTGGTAGGGGCCGGGCGATTCGGTGATGAGGTCGGCGCGCGACAGCGCGTCCAGCCCGCGGCGGATGAGCAGGCGGTCCCAGCGCGCGCGGTCCTGCTGCTCCAGCAGCACGGGGCGGCCCTGCGCGTCGGTGCGCGCGGCGCTGCGCGAGGCCTGGATCTCCAGCAGCGCCTGCAGACCCAGCACCTCGGGCTCTCGCGGCATCAGATCGGCCAGCACGCGCGCCAGGCGCAGCGCCTCGTCGCACAGCGCGGGGCGCATCCAGTCGCTGCCCCGCGTGGCCGTGTAGCCCTCGTTGAAGATGAGGTAGATGACCTCCAGCACCGAGCCCAGGCGCTCGGCCAGCGCGGGGCCGTGCGGCAGTTCGAAGGGCACGCCCGCGTCGCGCAGGGTGCGCTGCGCGCGCACGATGCGCTGCGCCACGGTGGACTCGGTCTGCAGCACGGCGCGCGCGATCTCGTGCGTGCTCAGGCCGCCCAGCAGCTTGAGCGTGAGCGCGACACGCGCGTCGGCCGAGAGCACGGGGTGGCAGGCGGTGAAGATCAGGCGCAGCAGGTCGTCGCCGATCGGGTCGCGGCGTGCGGCGTCCACCAGCTCGGCCACGTCGGGCGCGCGGTCGGCCTGCAGGGCCACCAGGTCGGCGGCGATGTCGGCCTCGTGCCCCTCGCGCGTGGCGCGCTGGCGCAGGTGGTCGAGCGCGCGGTTGAGCGCGGTGCGCATCAGCCAGGCCCCGGGCTTGTCGGGGAT
>NZ_MKSS01000030.1:0-3788 GCF_001897365.1 Hydrogenophaga sp. 70-12 | reverse complement strand
GATGAGCCAGATCCTCATCTTCGGCCTGTTCGCCGTGTCGCTGGACATGGCCCTGGGCTACGCCGGCATCCTCACCGTGGGCCACGCGGCCTTCTTCGGCGCGGGCGCCTACGCGGCCGGCCTGCTGGCCAAGCATGGCTGGGGCGAACCCTTCTCGGGCCTGCTGGTGGCGCTGCTGGTCTGCGTGGCGCTCGGCTACCTGCTCAGCGCCCTGGTGGTGCGCGGCACCGACCTGGCGCGGCTGATGATCACCATCGGCGTGTGCATGCTGCTGGCCGAGCTGGCGAACCGGCTCTCGGGCATCACCGGCGGCACCGACGGCCTGCAGGGCATGGTGGTGCAGCCGCTGTTCGGCCGCTTCGAGTTCGACCTGTTCGGCCAGACCGCCTTCGTCTACGCCTTCTTCATGGTGCTGCTGGTCTTCCTGGGCGTGCGGCTGATCCTGCGCTCGCCCTTCGGCCTGGCGCTGCGCGGCATCCACGACAGCCGCAAGCGCATGCTGGCCATCGGCTCGCCGGTGGACGCGCGCCTGCGCCTGGCCTACGCGCTGTCGGCCGGCGTGGCCGGCGTCGCGGGCGCGCTGCTGGCGCAGACCACGCAGTTCGTCGGCATCGAATCGATCGGCTTCAACCGCTCGGCCGAGATCCTGATCATCCTGGTGTTGGGCGGCACGGGGCGCCTGTACGGCGGCCTGATCGGCGCCATCGTCTACATGCTGGTGCACGACTGGTTCGCCGACATGAACCCGCAGTACTGGCAGTTCTGGCTGGGCCTCTTCCTCATCGCCGCGGTGCTGCTGGGCCGCGGTGGCCTCATGGGCGCACTCTCGCGCCTGTTCCAGACCCGGGAGGACGCCCGATGAACACGCCCGCCCTGCAGACCCATGGCCTGGGCATCTCCTTCGGCGCCTTCCGCGCGGTGAGCGAGGTGAGCCTGTCGCTGGAGCCCGGCGCGCGCCAGGCCCTGATCGGCCCCAACGGCGCCGGCAAGACCACGCTGATCAACCTGCTCACCGGCGTCTACAAGCCCTCGGCCGGCCGCGTGCTCATGAACGGCGAGGACGTGACCGCGCTGTCGGCCGACCGCCGCGCGCGCCGCGGCCTGGCCCGCACCTTCCAGATCAACACACTGTTCCCCAGCCTCACGCCGCTGAGCTCGGTGGTGCTGGCGATCAGCGAGCGCGAGGGCCTGGGCGCCGTGTGGTGGCGCCCGCTCAAGCGCCACGCCGCCGTCTACGCGGAGGCGCACGAGCTGCTCGGGCGCCTGAAGCTCGATGCGCTGGCCGAGGTGCCGGTGGCCGAGCTGCCCTACGGCAAGCAGCGCCTGCTGGAGATCGCGCTGGCCATGGCGGCCAAGCCGCGCATCCTGCTGCTCGACGAGCCGGCCGCCGGCGTGCCGGAGGACGAGAGTGGCGAGCTATTCGAGGTCATCGCCGCGCTGCCGGCGGACATCAGCGTCCTCTTCATCGAACACGACATGAAACTGGTCTTTCGCTTCGCGCGCCGCATCTCGGTGCTGGTCACGGGGCAGGTGCTCACCGAGGGCACGCCGACCGAGATCGGTCGCGACCCGCGCGTGCGCGAGGTTTACCTGGGCCAGTCCCACACGCAGGCCACGCGCGCCATCCCCGTGGAGGCGGCGCATGGCTGAGCTGCTGGCTTTCGACCGGGTGGTGGCCGGCTACGGCAACGCCGTCGTGCTGCACGAACTGGACTTTTCGCTCGACGAGGGACAGAGCCTCGCCGTGCTGGGCCGCAACGGCGTGGGCAAGACCTCGCTGCTCGAAACCCTGATGGGCAACACCCGCGTGATGCGCGGCGCCGTGCGCTGGGCCGGGCAGGACATCACGCGCTGGCCCTCGCACCGCCGCGCCGGCGCCGGCCTGGGCTGGGTGCCGCAGGAGCGCGAGGTCTTTCCCTCGCTCACGGTGGAGGAGAACCTCACGGTGATCGCCACCAAGGGGCCGTGGAACCTGCGGCGCGTGTACGGGCTGTTCCCGCGCCTGCGCGAGCGGCGCGGCAACTACGGCAACCAGCTCTCGGGCGGCGAGCAGCAGATGCTGGCCATCGGCCGCGCGCTGATGACCAACCCGCGCCTGCTGCTGCTGGACGAGCCCATGGAAGGCCTGGCGCCCATCGTCGTGGAGGAGTTGGCGGTCTCGATCCGCCGGCTCTGCGAGCAGGAAGGTCTGGCGTCCATCGTCGTGGAGCAGCACCCCGTGCTGGCGCTGGAGATGACGCACCAGGCCATCGTGCTGGAGCGCGGCACCGTGGTGCACGCGGGGCCGAGCGCGGCGCTGGCCCAGGACGCGGCCCTGCTCGAAGGCCTGCTGGGCGTGGGCATCGCCGAACCCGCCTGACCCCCCGATTCCATCGCGGGCGCCGGGGCGCCCGGTTCAACCCCCCATGAGGACACCTGTCATGCCATTCCCTTTCCAGAAAGCCCTTGGTGGCGCGCTCGTCGCCTTGGGTCTGGCGGCCGCACCCGCCGCCTTCGCCCAGGACACCGTGCGTGTCGGCGTCATCGCCGAGATGTCCGGCCCCTTCGCCGAATTCGGCAAGCAGATGCAGGCCGGCATACGGGCCTACCAGAAGATGCACGGCGACAGCGTGGCCGGCAAGCGCGTGGAGGTGGTGATCAAGGACGTGGGCGGGCCCAACCCCGACGCGGCCAAGCGCATCGCCACCGAACTGGTGGTGCGCGAGAAGGTGAACGTGCTCGCGGGCTTCGGCTTCACGCCGAACGCGCTGGCGGTGGCGCCCATCGCCACCCAGGCCAAGGTGCCCATGATCGTCATGAACGCGGCCGCCGGCGGGCTCACCGCCAAGTCGCCCTACATGGTGCGCACCTCCTTCCACTACCCGGAGACCGTGCCGCCGATCGCGCAGTGGGCCATCCAGCAGGGCGCGAAGAAGGCCTATGTGATCGTGGCCGACTACTCGCCGGGCCACGACGCCGAGGCGGCCTTCATCGCGGCCTTCAAGAAGGCCGGCGGCGAGATCGTGGGCAGCGTGCGCACGCCGCTCATGACGCTGGACTTCGCGCCCTACATGCAGCGCGTGAAGGACGCCCGGCCCGATGTGCTGTTCTCCTTCGTCAACGGCGGCGACGTGGCGCCGGCCTTCATCAAGGAGTACCGCGACAAGGGCCTGCCCGAGGCCGGCATCCAGCTCATCGGCACCGGCGACATCGTCGACGAGGCCCTGGTCGAGGCGATCGGCGAGCGCGGCGTGGGCATCACCACCGTGTACCCCTATTCCATGCACCACAAGTCGGCGCTGAACGAGCGCTTCGTGCGCGAGTTCAAGGCCCAGCGCGATGCGAAGTCGCGCCCCACCATCATGGGCGTGGCCGCCTACGACGGCATGGCCGCGCTGTACGCGGCGCTGGCCAAGACCGGCGGCAAGGCCGACGGGCCGACGCTGATCGCCGCGCTCGCCGGGCTGAAGATCGACAGCCCGCGCGGCAGCCTGACCATCGACAAGAACAGCCGCGACGTGGTGCACGACCAGTACATCCGCCGCTTCGAGAAGCAGGACGGCGCCTACTACAACGTCGAGTTCGAAACCTTCAAGGCGGCGCCCTGATGGCCGTCGACGCCCTGTCCCTGGACATCGCCGGGCTGACCGCGGCCTACCGCGATGGCCGCCTGCACCCGCAGCAGGCGCTGGACCAGCTGTTCGACGCCATCGAGGCCGACGCGCGCGGCATCAACGCCTTCTGCCTGCTCGACCGCGCGGCGGCCGCGCGCGAGGCCGAGGCCTCGGGCCGGCGCTGGCATGAGGGCC
>NZ_MKSS01000029.1:0-3833 GCF_001897365.1 Hydrogenophaga sp. 70-12 | reverse complement strand
GGCTACCTGGTGGTGGCGCTGTTCGGCCTGGCCTATGGCGTCACCTCGGAAACGGCGCCGCTGGTGGCCGGCGCCATCTTCCTGGTGTTCGCCCTGCTGTGGCCGGCGCTGTGGCGGGCCTCGCTGCAGTTTCGCCTGCGCAACACCAGCTGGCGCGGTGTGCGCCTGAGCTTCGAGGGCGACCTCAAGGGCGCCTACCTGGCCTTCGCGCCGCTGCTGCTGCCCGTGCTGGGTTTCGTGGCCCTGGGCCTGAGCGCGCCCGACCTGGCACCCGGCGAGGGCGCCTCGCCCGAGGAGCGGCGGCGCATGGGCCTGCTGTTCCTGGGCGTGATGGCGCTGTTCGCGCTGGTCATGCCCTGGTGTCTGGCGCGCATCAAGCAGTACCAGCACGGCGGCTACCGCTTTGCTGGCGAGCGCACCGAGCTGCGCGCCGGTGTGCGCCAGTTCTACGGGCTTGGCTTGCGCACCGGCGGCGTGATGCTGCTGGTGGTGCTGATCGTGGGCGCCATCGCGGCGCTGGGCGTGGGCTTGGCGGGGCGCACGGCGGCTGGCGTGCTGATGCTGAGCGGCGCCGTCGCGCTGGGCTATCTGCTGTTTCCCATGCTGGTGGTGACCCACTACACCGCCGCGCTGCAGAACCTGGTGTGGCAGAACACCCGCAGCCGCAACACGCGCTTTCGCAGCGGGCTGGGCTTTGGCGCGCTGGCGCGCGTGACGGCGGTGAACTGGCTGCTGATCGCGCTGACCTTGGGTCTGTATTGGCCTTTCGCCCAGGTGCGCCTGGCGCGCGCCCGGCTGGAGGCCATGGCGCTGCAGGTCAAGGGCTCGGTGAACGACTGGCTGGCGCACGCGCAGCGGCGTGACGTCGGCCCGCTGGGCGACGCCGCGGGCGACTTCTTCGGCATCGACATGGGGTTGTGAGCGGGCATGGGTGAGCCGCTGCCCACGCGCTGGTTCGATGGCCGCAGCCCGCGCGGGCGCGCGGTGCAGCTGCGCGTCGAGGGCGATGAGCTGGTGCTGGAGCCGCTGGACGCGGAGCGCGCCGAGCCGCCGCGGCGCTACCCCCTGCGCGAGGTGCGCTGGCCTGAGCGCCGCACACACGGCCAGCGCCAGACCGAGCTGCCCGACGGCGGCCTGATCCAGCACGCCGACGCCAGCGGCTGGGACGCCTGGTGGGCCGCCCAGGGCCTGCGCGAGTCCTGGGTGGTGGGCTGGCAGCAGAGCTGGCGCGCCACCGCCGCGGCGGTGGTGGGCGCCGTCGCGGTGCTGCTGGCGAGCTGGTTCTGGGGCGTGCCCGTGGCCAGCCAGTTCGTCGCGCAGCGCCTGCCGCTGTCGCTGGACGAGCGCATCGGGCGCGACGGCTTGGCCCAGCTCGACCGCGCGCTGCTCAAGCCCACGCGCCTGGACGAGGCGCGGCGCCAGGCGATCGAGCGGCGCTGGCGGGCCTTCGTCGAGCGCGCCCACCCCGAGGGCGACGCGCCCGCCTGGCGCCTGTCGTTCCGGGATGCGCCCGAGTTGGGCCCCAACGCCCTGGCCCTGCCGGGCGGACAGATGGTCGTGACCGACCAACTGGTCGAGCTGCTGCACGACCGGCCCGACGCGCTGACCGGCGTGCTGGCGCACGAGCTGGGCCACGTGCGCCACCGCGACGGCCTGGACATGCTGGTGCGCGCCAGCCTGCTGAGCGCCATCGTGGGCGTGGTCTTCGGCGACGCCAGCGGCTTCATCGCCAGCGTGCCGGCGGCGCTGCTGACCCAGTCTTACTCGCGCGACGTGGAGCGCCGCGCCGACGCCTACGCGGCCGAGCGGCTGGACCGCGCGGGCCTGTCGCCGGCCGTGATGGTCTCGCTGTTCGAGCGCCTGGCCACCGCGCGAAAAAACCAGGACCGCGACGCCGACGGCGTGCTGCCGATCGCGTTGGCCAGCCACCCGGCGGACGAGGAGCGCATCCGCTTCTTCCGCGAGTGGGCGCCCGAGCGCTGAGGCTGGGCGCGGGCACGCCGCGCCGGCGGAATCAGGCGTTGAACTGCAGAGCCGCCAGGCCCGCGTACACCCCGCCGCGCGCCACCAGCTCGGCGTGCGTGCCTTGCTCCACGAGGCGCCCGTGGTCCATCACCACGATGGGGTCGGCGCGCTGCACCGTGGCCAGCCGGTGGGCGATGACCAGGGTGGTGCGGTTGCGCATGGCGGCCTCCAGCGCCGCCTGCACCACGCGCTCGCTCTGCGCGTCCAGCGCGCTGGTGGCCTCGTCCAGCAGCAGCAGCGGCGGGTTCTTCAGCATGGCGCGCGCGATGGCGATGCGCTGGCGCTGGCCGCCCGACAGGCGCACACCGCGCTCGCCCAGGAAGGTGGCGTAGCCCTCGGGCAGTTGGGCGATGAACTCGTCGGCGAAGGCGGCGCGCGCGGCGGCCTTCACCGCTTCGTCGCTGGCGCCCGGCTGGCCGTAGCGGATGTTCTCCATGGCGCTGCTGGAGAAGATCACCGGGTCCTGCGGCACGATGCCGATGCGCTCGCGCAGGTCCTGCAGCCGCAGGGCGTTGATCGGCGTGCCGTCGAGCACGATGCGGCCCTGCTGCGGGTCGTAGAAGCGCAGCAGCAGCGAGAACACGGTGGTCTTGCCGGCGCCGCTGGGGCCCACGATGGCGACCGTCTGCCCCGGCGCCACCGCCAGCGAAAACCCGTCCAGCGCCGCCTGCGCCGGGCGCGAGGGGTAATTGAAGCGGACTTGCTCGAACGCCAGCGCGCTGCCGCCCGCCGGCAGCGGCGCGTCCACGGCGTTCGCGGGCGATCGCACCGGCGACTCGCTGGCCAGCAGCTCCACCAGGCGCTCGCTCGCGCCCGCGGCGCGCAGCAGGTCGCCGTACACCTCGCCCAGCACGGCCACCGCGCCCGCGAAGATCACCACGTAGAACACCGCCTGGCCCAGCTGCCCCGGCGACAGCTGGCCGTTCAGAACCGCCTGCGTGCCCTGGAACATGCCCCAGAGGATGAGCGCCGCGTTGGCGATGATGACGAAGGCCACCAGCGCGGCGCGCGCCTTGGTGCGGCGCACGGCGGTCTCGAACGCGTGCTGGGTGGATTGCTCGAAGCGTTGGGATTCGCGCCCCTCGGCCGCGTAGCTCTGCACCGTGGGAATCGCGTTCAGCACCTCGGCCGCGATGGAGCTCGAATCGGCGATGCGGTCCTGGCTGGCGCGCGAGAGCCGGCGCACCCGGCGCCCGAACCACATGGCCGGCAGCACCACCAGCAGCACCGTGGCCAGCACCAACACCATCACATAGGGGTGCGACCACACCAGCATCACCAGCGCGCCCAGGCCCATCACCGCGTTGCGCAGGCCCATGGACAACGATGAGCCCACGACGGTCTGGACCAGCGTGGTGTCGGCCGTCAGTCGCGACAGCACCTCGCCGGTCTGCGTGGTCTCGAAGAACTGAGGGCTTTGGCGCAGCACGTGGCGGTACACCGCGTTGCGCAGGTCGGCCGTGATGCGCTCGCCGATCCAGCTGACCAGGTAAAAGCGCACCGCCGAGAACAGGCCCAGCGCCACCGCCACCCCGAACAGCGCCGCGAAATGCTCGCGCAGCGCCAGCACCTGATCACCACGCCCCGCCGGCACCAGGCCGTCGTCGATCAGCAGGCGCAGCGCCACCGGAAACGCCAGCGTGGCCGCCGCCGCCAGCACCAGGAAGAGCAGGGCCAGCCCCATTTGCAGGCGGTAGGGACGCATGAAGGGCAGCAGCCCGGTGAGCGAACGCGGGCTCTTGCCCGAGGGGCGGTCGGAGGCGGTGGCCATGGGGGAGGGGACCCGGAGGTCGGTGCCGAGGGGGGTG
>NZ_MKSS01000028.1:0-3890 GCF_001897365.1 Hydrogenophaga sp. 70-12 | reverse complement strand
ACTGAGCTACAGCCGCGCGGTGGCGCCCATTCTAGCGGCTTGCTCGGGATCGCCCGGCCCGCCAGAGGCGCTAGATATAATCGCGGGCTGTCCGCCGGTGCCCCGGCGCACATTGCCAGAAGGCCTTGAAGGCCCGCCTGCCACCCCTGAGGACCCCATGAGCGACCACGATTCCCATACCGGCCCCATCAAGACGCCCGCCCAGTTGCTGTGGACGTCCTTCTTCGCGTTCGTGGTTCCTGTGTTCGTCATCATCGGCCTGGTCTACTTCGTGACCTCGGCCAACAAGCCCGGCGCCGGCGCGGTCGACACCGACATCGCGGTCGCCCAGCGCATCGAAAAAATCGGCTCCGTGGAAATCCGCGACGCCAACCGCCCGCTGGAGTCGGGCGCCAACGTCTACAAGGCCCAGTGCGCCGCCTGCCACGCGGCTGGCCTCGCGGGCGCCCCCAAGTTCGGCGACGCTGCCGCCTGGGCTCCGCGCATCGCCACCGGTTACGAGGCCCTGCTGAACTCCGCCCTCAAGGGCAAGGGCGCCATGGGCGCCCAGGGTGGCGGCGCCTTCCGCGACCCCGAAATCGGCCGCGCCGTGGTGCACATGGCCAACGCCGCCGGCGCCAAGTTTGCCGAGCCGCAGCTGGCGGCCCCCGCCCCGGCGGCCGAAGCCGCCGCGCCGGCACCCGCACCGGCCGCACCCGCGCCTGCGGCCCCCGTGGCCGCCGCTCCTGCCACCGCCCCGGCACCGGCGGCCCCGGCCGCCGCTGTCGCCGCCAACGGCGAAGCCCTGTACAAGCAGGCCTGCACCGTGTGCCACGCCGCGGGCGTGGCCGGCGCGCCCAAGACGGGCGACAAAGCCGCCTGGGCCCCGCGCATCGCGCAGGGCGTGGACGCGCTCACCGCCAGCGCCATCAAGGGCAAGGGCGCCATGCCGCCCAAGGGTGGCGCCATGGCCGCCTCGGACGCCGAAATCAAGGCCGCCGTGCAATACCTGGTCGACCGCGCCAAGTAAGCCCACGCGGCGCCACCGAGCACAAGCCGGTCAATGACCGGCTTTTTTCATGGCCTCGGGGCTGCGCACGAAGCCATAGCGCGCGGGCAGTTCGTCCACGCGCACGGCCTCGGGTTGCCAGCGGCCCGCCTCCACCGCTTCGGCCGCGAGCGCCATGTCGGCCGTGTGCACGAGGCCGATGCCACGATCGGTGTCGAGGTAGAGCCGGCCCTCCTCGTCGAGCAGGCTGGCGCGCACCGCCACGGGCTCGCCGTCGTGGGCCTGTACGCCGCCGTCGGGCTGCAACCGCCAGACCCAGGGCGTGTTCTCCAGCTCCACGTAGACGCGCTGCGGGCCGTTCTGGAAGAACCATTGGCCGAGCTCATCGGCCGCGTAATTGCGGTGGATGAAGGCAATGAGCTTGTCGTGCCTCAGCGGCGAACCCTTGCTGCAGGCGAAAGGGCCGGCGGCCTGCACGCGGTCGTCGCGCATGTACCACTGGCCGCGCGCGTCCAGCCCCAGCCAGCCGTGGCAGTGCGGCACGTTGGGCCATTTGGCGAGCGCGGCCTTGACGATGTCGTCCATGACAGTGGCCTCAGGTGTGGGCGAGCAACCAGTGTCCCACCGCCTCGGGCATGGCGCGCACATGGCCCGGCAATCCCCAGGCGCCCAGCGGGGCGGCGAAGCCCACGTGGCCGCCGTGCGCCGGCTGCCACAGCGTCACGCGCGCCCCGGCCTCGCGCGCGGTCGGCAGCGAATGCGCGGGCACGAAGGGGTCGTTGCGCGCGTTGACGGCCAGCGCCGGCACGCGGATGCGCGCCAGGTGCGGCTTGGCGGAGGCGCGCGCCCAGTAGTCCTCGGCGTCGCGGAAACCGTGCAGCGGCGCGGTGAAGATGTCGTCGAAGGCGTGCAGGTCGGCCGCCGCGCGCAAGGCCTCGGCGTTGAACAGGCCCGGGTGCTGGGCCAGCTTGTCCAGGGCCTTGGGCTTCATGCTGCGCAGGAACATGCGCGTGTAGATCTGCCGGTTCAGGCCCCGCCCGATGGCGTGGCCGCCCGCCGCGAGGTCCAGCGGCGAGCACACCGCCGCCACCGCCTTCACCACGCCGCTGGCCGCGTCGCCGGATTCACCGGCCCAGCGCAGCAGCGCGTTGCCGCCGAGCGAGACGCCCACCGCGACCAATGGGCGCAGCGGCTCGGCCTGGGCGAAGCGGCGCAGGATCCAGTCGATCTCCTCGAAGTCCCCCGAGTGATAGGCGCGCGGCGCGCGGTTGATCTCGCCCGAGCAGCCGCGAAAGTGCGGCACCGCGTAGGCCAGGCCGCGCTCGGCCGCGAAATCGGCGAAGGCCACGGCGTACTGGCTGGCCGAAGAGCCTTCGAGCCCGTGGAACAGCACCAGGCGCGGCGACTGCGCGTGCGCCACATGCGAGGCGTGGTCGACGTCGATGAAGTCCCCGTCGGGCGTGGTCCAGCGCTCGCGCCGCCAGAGGGGCGCCGGGCCGAAACGCCGGCGCGCCAGCAGCGCGGGCCAGATGGTCTGCGCGTGCCCGCCGGGCAGCCACCAGGGCGCTCGGTAGGCGGACAGATCGACCAAGGGTTCGGGTTTCAATTCAATGCAGCAGGGGCTTCTGGGCGGACGCCTCGGCCGGCTCGGTGCGTGTGCCCGGGCTGGCGTGGTGCGCGATCAGGCGCCAGCCCTGCGCCGTTTTGATGTAGACATTGGTGGCAAGCACGAAGGCGTGGCGCGGCCCGTCGTCGCCGAGCACGGCCACACGCTCAACCACGCTGTGCACGGCGCAGTGGCCGTCGTCGTGGCGGTGCAGCTTCTCGGGCATGGCCATCACGCTGCCGTTGGCGAACATGGCCTCGAAGGTGGCGCGGATGGCCTCGTGCCCCAGCAGGCGCGGGCCGCCGGGGTGCACGCAGACGATGTCGTCCTCGTCCGCCCAGCAGGCCATGAGGCGGTCGATGTCGGCGTGTTGCAGGGCGTCGTAGAACGCGGCTTCGATGTCGTCCGGCGTACCCGGTGGCAGCTTGGGTTTGCGCATGCGCGCATTGTGCCGCCGCGCCACGGGTGCGGGGTATAGTGCCCGCGAACCCGGAACCCCAAGGAGATCCCATGCGTCGCCTGCTCTCGCTGCTGCTGCTCTGCGCCACCGCCGTGCTGGGCGGCTGCGGCTACAACGATTTCCAGCGCCTGGACGAAGAAAGCCGCTCGGCCTGGGCCGAGGTGCTCAACCAGTACCAGCGCCGCGCCGACCTCATCCCCAACATCGTCGCCACCGTGCAGGGCGAGGCCAATTTCGAGCGCGGCACGCTGGAGGCGGTGATCAACGCGCGCGCCAAGGCCACCTCGATCCAGGCCACGCCCGAGCTGCTCAACGACCCGGCGGCGCTGCAAAAATTCCAGGCCGCGCAGGGCGAACTGGGCAGCGCGCTCAGCCGCCTGATGGTGGTGGTGGAGCAGTACCCCAACCTCAAGGCCAACCAGGGCTTCTCCGACCTGCGCGTGCAACTCGAGGGCACCGAGAACCGCATCGCCGTGGCGCGCAACCGCTACATCCAGGCCGTGCAGGCCTACAACGTGCTGGCGCGCAGTTTCCCCAGCAACCTCACGGCCATGGTGTTCGGCTACCAGCCCAAGGCCAACTTCACCGTGGCCGACGAGGCGCAGATCAGCCAGCCGCCCAAGGTGGACTTCGGCACGCAGAAACCGTGATGCCGCGCCTGGCCGCGCCCTGAACCCCGCGCGGCCGCGCCCTCCTCCGATGAGCACCCTCCTGTCGCGCGCGCTGATGGCCCTGGTCCTGGGCCTGGCCACCGCCTTCGCCTGGGCGCAGGGCCTGCAGCCCGTGCCCGAGCTGCGCGCGCGGGCGATGGACCTCACGGGCACGCTGGACGCCGC
>NZ_MKSS01000027.1:0-3890 GCF_001897365.1 Hydrogenophaga sp. 70-12 | reverse complement strand
GCGCTCAGGGACCAGGACCCGGTCCTGTGGTGGTGCGGGTTCGGCTGGGGGAGCGTGAACCGCTCGGGGCCGGAGGTGAGCGCTTCCCTGGCGAGTTGAGGGGTGGAGGGGGTGGAGGCCGAGGCGCGCGGGGACGTCGACGCGCGTGCCGTCTCTTCAGAGCTGGACAGCGCGGTGGTCGGGGTCTGCGAGCGCGACAGGGAGCGGGTTTTGTCCTCTGGGGGGGCCGCTCTGCGTGTCTTCTTGCCAACGTAGGTCGGTGTCGGTCTCATCGGCAGTGAGGGGTGGGTTGGGACGTGGGGGCGCAGGCGCAACCGGTGGCATCAAGGGCTGGCCGGCTTGCACGCGCTGCCTGGCCGTGATGAGGCACAGGCGCATCCACTGGGTGGGGTCGGCGCGTTGCACCAGCTTGTCGAGCGCGTCGCGCGACGCGGCGTTCAGGTGCACCGACGGGTCCGCGCGGTTCGTCCAGCCGCGCTCGGCCAGGCACAGGATGGCCGGCACCAGATGCTGCGTTGCATCGGGCTCGAAGCCGGCCATGAGGGTCTGGGGGACCTTGGGTGCACGGCACAGCAGTTGGTGCAGCAATGCGGCGTCCTGGGGCCGGTCCTTGAACACGGCGCAGACCAGCCGGGAGGCGGCCATGGGGTTGCCGGCTTCGAGCCAGGCCTGGCACACGGCAAGCAGCGCCTGGGTGTCGCTTTCGTTCAGGGTGGGCGTGCGCGGGGCGAAGGGCGGCGGGCCGATCAGGGTGCCGAACACCAGCGCGTGCAGGCGGGGGTAGTCGTCCGTCTTGGCGATGGCCGTGGCCTCCCGCGCGTCGTGCCCCCATGCCATGAGTTGGCGGTGGGCCTGTTCGTACTGGCCGCCTTTGTTGAAGGTGGTGTTGAGCTCGATGCCCAGCCGCTGGAAGTGCGTGGAAATGCTGGATCGCAACCCGGTTCGCTGAGGGGGGGCGGGGCGGCGCTCGGGTGAGGCGGTCTCGGTCTCGGCGCGGGTCCGGGACGGCGGCGTGGTCCTGGGCGTGGTAGGGGGGGAGTAGCGTTCCATGGTCGGGCGGGGAGGCAGCGGCCGTGGGCCGCGATCGCTGAACGCCGGTTGAGTGGTCGGGCCGGACAGGCCCGTTCCTGATGGAGCGCTTAAGGCGCAGAGCCGGCCCAGGCCTGGGACCAGTCCTTCAGCGCCGAGGCGACGCTCCCCGTGCGCGGGCCCAAGCCCAGCGCGCGCGCCGCCGCGTTCAGGGCCGCGAGTGGGTCGCTCAGGTCCAGCGCCTGAGCGCCGTTCTGCTTGCTCAGCTTCTCGCCGTTGTCGCCCCGCACCAGCGGGGTGTGCAGGTACCGCGGCGTGGGCAGGCCCAGCGCGCGTTGCAGCAGGATCTGGCGCGGCGTGTTGTCGGCCAGGTCCTCGCCGCGCACCACGTGGGTGATGCCTTGCGCGGCGTCGTCCACCACCACGGCGAGCTGGTAGGCCCACAGGCCGTCGGCGCGGCGCAGGATGAAGTCGCCCACCGTGGCGGCCACGTCCTGCGACTGCGGGCCGAGGCGGCGGTCGTGCCAGTGCACCACCGCGCCGTCCGGCACCCGAAAGCGCCAGGCGCGCGGCGCGCGGCCCCGCAGGCCGCCGCTCTCGGGCCGACAGGTGCCGGGGTACACGGCGGCCTGGTGGCGCTCGCGCGGCGTGCCGCTGGCCAGCAGGGCGCGCTCGATGTCCTGGCGCGAGCAGGCGCAGGGAAACACATCGCCCTGCGCGATGAGCCGGTCCAGCGCGGCCTGGTAGCGTGCGCCGCGCGCCGATTGCCACACCACGGCTTCGTCGCTCTCCAGGCCGCAGGCGGCGAGCTGTTGCAGGATGAGCCGGTCGGCCCCGGGGATGCAGCGCGGCGTGTCCACGTCCTCGATGCGAACGAGCCAGGCACCGCCGTGGGCGCGCGCGTCCAGCCAGCTGGCCAGCGCGGCCACCAGTGAGCCCGCGTGTAGCGGGCCGGTGGGCGAGGGCGCGAAGCGTCCGCGGTAGCTCACCGGGTCATGGGGCTTTCAGGCCACGGCCAGCGCGAGCTCCAGGCCAGACACGAAGGCGTCTTCCACCCGGTGGCCCAGGCACCAGTCGCCGCACAGGCCAATGCCCAGCGCGGTGTCGAGCAGGTGGCTGCGGCCCAGCGGGGTCTGGGTTTGCGCGTAGCGCCAGCGCTGCACCTCGGCGAAGGGCGGCGTGGCGCGGATACCGGTGATTTCGGCGAAGCCCTTGAGCAGCTTGGCCTTCACGCGCTCGCCGTCGTCTTCCAGGTGCTTGGTCGACCACGCGGGGCTGGCCTGCACCGTCCAGCGCTCGATGGGGTCGCGCGCCGGCTTGCTCGACTCGCGCGCCAGCCAGCTGATGCGGTGGTGCGTGCTGCGCGCCGCGCTCCACTGCGGGCCCAGGTGGTACAGGCCCGGTTGCATGGCCTGGGGGAAGGCGACCATCAGCGTCCAGCAGGGCGCCACGTGCACCGGCGCCAGCGCGGCGCGCAACTCGGGCGCCAGGCCCGAGGCCAGGAGCAGCGCGTGCGCCTGCGGGTGGGGAATGGCCAGCAGCACGCGATCAAAGCCGCCCAGCACGCGCTGGCCGCCGTCGCCGTCGTCGGTGCGCAGTTGCCATTGCCGGGGGTGCAGGGCGTCGGCTTCGATCCGCGCGACCCGCGTGTCCAGCAGCGCCGGGGCCGAGGCCTGGCCGTGGGCCTCGGGTTGGAGCAGCGGCTGCGCCCAGAGCGCGACCAGGGCGTTCATGCCCGGCGCGGCCACGAAGTGCGGTTCGGTGGGCGGCGGGGCGCTGGCCAGCACGTGGCCGACGGCGTCGAGCACGCGCACGGTGCTGGCGCTCCAGGCGCGCACGGCGCGGGTGGCGGTGGCGCGCAGCGCGAGCTCGAAGCGCGCATCGCGCACGGTGAAGTACTGCACGCCGGGGTCGAAGCCGCCGAACTCGGTGCGCCGGGTGGCCATGCGCCCGCCGACGGCGGACGCGGCCTCGATCAGCGTGACGCGGTGGCCGGCCTGCAGCAGGGTGCGCGCGGCGGTGACGCCCGCCATGCCCGCGCCCACCACGGCGACGTGCAAGGGGGCGCGCGGAATCGAGGTAGGGCGTGAAGTCATTGGGCGAATGTAGCAGCGGCGGTGCTCAACTCTGGTGGTGGTTGTTCAGCAAGGCCTCGCGCGTGCCGGCGTGCTTGAGGTGGTCCAGCCACCAGCGCAGCGCGCGGGCTCCGTCGGCGGCGTGGCGCGTCTGTCGCCAGGCGTAGGCCACGCGGAAGCTGCGCTCGCCCTGCTGCACCGGCTTGACCACCAGCCGCCCGGCGTTGATGAAAGGCTGGGCCAGCGCCGTGGGCAGGAAGCCCGCGCCCAGGCCGCGCAGCTGCGCCTCCAGCTTGTGCTGCATGGTGGGCACGGTGAGCACGTCCTGGCCGGGCAGCAGGTTGTGGCTGACGCCGCGGCCGCGCTGGGTGCTGTCGGCCACGGCCACGGCGCGGTGCTGGCGCATGTGTTCCTCGGTCAGCGTGGCCTCCAGGCGCGCCAGCGGGTGGTGTGGCGCCACGGCATAGACGAAGCCCGCCGTGCCCAGCGGCGCGGCCTGCAGGCCCGGGCCCACGGAATCGGCCGCCACGCCCAGGGCGATGTCGGCCAGCCCGTTCTGCAGGGCCTCCAGCGTGCCCGAGAGGGTTTCGGCGCGCAGCCGCAGCCGCGTGGGCGCGCCGGTGGCGTAGAAGGACTCGCACAGCTCGAACAGGGTGGCGCGCGAGATCAGCGCGTCGGCCGCGATGGTGAACTGCGGCTCCCAGCCCGTGGCCACGCGCTTGACGCGGCGCGCCACGGCGTCGAACTCGTTGAGCAGGAATTCGCCCGCGCGCAGCAGTTCCTCGC
>NZ_MKSS01000026.1:0-24586 GCF_001897365.1 Hydrogenophaga sp. 70-12 | reverse complement strand
ATTTAAAGGGGATTTATGGCCTGCCCGGAGGGACTCGAACCCCCGACCTGCTGCTTAGAAGGCAGCTGCTCTATCCAGTTGAGCTACGGGCAGTGCGGTGCGGGTGCCGCTGGAAAAAAGGCCCACGGGGGTGGGCCTTCGTTCTCGGTGTGAAATGGTCGGAGCGGCGGGATTCGAACTCGCGACCCTCTGCTCCCAAAGCAGATGCGCTACCAGGCTGCGCTACGCTCCGACAAGGCGCGGATTCTACCCTCAGGCCGCATGGTGCCCGGCCCGGCCTTTCGGCCTCGGGTGGCGTTCAGCGTTTCTCGTACTGCGTCTTGCCGAACAGGATGTCGCGCGACTTGTCGTCGGTGAGCGGCTTGCGCGCGTCGGCCAGCACGGCCACGCCGCGCTGCACCGCCGGGCGCGCGGCGATGCGGTCGAACCAGTCCTTCAGGCGCGGGTAGTCGGCCCAGTCGATGCCCTGGTTCTGCCAGCTGCGCAACCAGGGAAAGATGGCGATGTCGGCGATGGTGTATTGCTTGCCCGCGATCCAGGGCTGGCCTTTGAGCTGGCGGTCCATCACGCCGTACAGGCGCTTGGCCTCGTTGGTGTAGCGGTTGACGGCGTAGTCGATCTTCTCGGGTGCGTAGAGGCGGAAGTGGTGCGCCTGGCCCAGCATGGGGCCCACGCCGCCCATCTGGAACATCAGCCACTCCAGCACCTGGAAGCGCTCGCGGTCGCCTTTGGGCAGGAAACGGCCGAACTTGCTCGCCAGGTAGACCAGGATGGCGCCCGATTCGAACAGGCTGATGGGCTGCCCCCCCGGGCCGTTGGGGTCGCTGATGGCCGGGATCTTGTTGTTCGGGCTGATGGCCAGGAAGTCGGGCTTGAACTGGTCGCCCGCGCCGATGTTGACCGCGTGCACCTGCCAGTCCCGGCCCAGTCGCTGGCCGCACTCCTCCAGCATGATGTGAACCTTGTGCCCGTTGGGCGTGGGCCAGGAGTGGACGTCGATCATCAGCTTCCTCGTGTGATGGGCATCTCGACCTCGCCGGGCACGGCCATGTGCTTGGCGAGTTCGAGCTTGGCGATGGATTGGCGGTGCACCTCGTCGGGCCCGTCAGCCAGGCGCAGGGTGCGCTGGTTGGCGTAACTGTAGGCCAAGGGAAAGTCCCCACTGACGCCACCGCCTCCATGGGCCTGGATCGCCATGTCGATCACCTCGCAGGCCATGTTGGGCGCCACCACCTTGATCATGGCGATCTCGGCCTTGGCGACCTTGTTGCCCACGGTGTCCATCATGTAGGCGGCCTTGAGCGTGAGCAGGCGCGCCATCTCGATGCGGCAGCGCGCGTCGGCGATGCGCTCGTGCCAGACCGACTGCGCCGACACCGGCTTGCCGAAGGCCACGCGGCTGTTGAGGCGCTGGCACATGAGCTCCAGCGCCCGCTCGGCGGCGCCGATGGAGCGCATGCAATGGTGGATGCGGCCCGGGCCCAGGCGGCCTTGCGCGATTTCGAAGCCGCGGCCCTCGCCGAGCAGGATGTTGCCGGCCGGCACGCGCACGTTCTTGAGCACCACCTCCATGTGGCCGTGCGGCGCGTCGTCGTAGCCGAACACCGAGAGCGGGCGCACCACGGTGATGCCGGGCGCGTTCGAGGGCACCACGATCATGCTCTGCTGCGAGTGGCGCGGCGCGTCCGGGCTGGTCTTGCCCATCACGATGTAGACCGCGCAACGCGGGTCGCCCGCGCCCGAGGACCACCACTTGCGGCCGTTGATGACGTAGTGGTCGCCGTCTCGCTCGATGCGGCACTGGATGTTGGTGGCGTCGCTGGAGGCGACCTCGGGCTCGGTCATGAGGAAGGCCGAGCGGAACTCGCCCTTGAGCAGCGGCTCCAGCCACTGGTCCTTCAGGGCCTCGGAGGCGTAGCGCTCCAGCGTCTCCATGTTGCCGGTGTCGGGCGCCGAGCAGTTGAAGACCTCGGGCGCCCAGGGCACCCGGCCCATGATCTCGCACAGCGGCGCGTACTCCAGGTTGGACAGGCCCTCGGGCGCACGCGGGCTGCGCGGCAGGAAGAGGTTCCACAGCCCGGCCTGGCGCGCCTTGGGCTTGAGCTCCTCGATGATCTTGGTGGGTACCCAGGCGTTGCCCTTGGCGCGGTTGGCTTCGATTTCCTGGAAGAAGCGCGCCTCGTTGGGGTAGATGTGCTCGTCCATGAAGGCGAGCAGCCGTTCGCGCAGGCCCTTGACCTTGTCGCTGTAGTCGAATTCCATGGTTTCTCCTGTTGTATGGGGCGGGGCGGCTCAGCCGCCGTTGGCGAAGCGCCAGGCCATCTCGGCCATGGGACGTGCGCCCGCGGCCGACTTCACGGCCTGTGCGCTGGA
This sequence comes from Hydrogenophaga sp. 70-12, assembly GCF_001897365.1. Classification (NCBI taxonomy): domain Bacteria; kingdom Pseudomonadati; phylum Pseudomonadota; class Betaproteobacteria; order Burkholderiales; family Comamonadaceae; genus Hydrogenophaga; species Hydrogenophaga sp. 70-12. The sequence continues at coordinate 22,213 of NZ_MKSS01000026.1, read as the reverse complement.
CGCGGTGCCGGCCTCGACGCGCTTGGCGATGCCTTGCAGGATCGCGGCGAGGCGGAACATGTTGTAGGCGAGGTAGAAGGCCCAGTCGGCCCGCAGTTGCTCGGGCGTGGCGAAGCCGGTGCGCTCGCAGTAGCGGGCGATGTAGTCCTGCTCGCTGGGGATGCCCAGCGCCGGCAGGTCCAGGCCCTGGATGCCGCGGAACAGGCCCGGCGGGATGTGCCACGACATGCAGTGGTAGCTGAAGTCGGCCAGCGGGTGGCCGAGCGTGGACAGTTCCCAGTCGAGCACCGCGAGGATGCGCGGCTCGCTCGGGTGGAACATCAGGTTGTCGAGCCGGTAGTCGCCGTGCACCACCGAGACCAGGGTCTCGTCGCGCGCCATCGCGGGGATGTTCTTCGGCAGCCAGTCGATCAGGCGGTCCATCTCGGGGATGGGCTGGGTGATGGAGGCCTGGTACTGCTTGCTCCAGCGGCCGATCTGGCGCTCGAAGTAGTTGCCGGGCTTGCCGTAGTCGGCCAGGCCGATGGCCGCGGGCTTCACCGAATGCAGCGCCGCCAGCACGCGGTTCATCTCGTCGTAGATGGCGCCGCGCTCCGCGTTGCCGAGGCCGGGCAGGGATTGGTCCCAGAGCACGCGGCCGTCCACGCACTCCATCACGTAGAAGGCGCGGCCGATCACCGATTCGTCCTCGCACAGCGTGTGCATGCGCGCCACCGGCACACCGGTGCCGGCCAGCGCGCTCATGACGCGGAACTCACGTTCGATGGCGTGCGCCGAGGGCAGCAGCTTGGCCACCGGGCCGGGCTTGGCGCGCATCACGTACGCGCGCGTGGGCGTGATCAGCTTATAGGTGGGGTTGGACTGGCCGCCCTTGAACATCTCCACCGTGAGCGGGCCCGCGAAACCCTCCAGCCGCGGGGCCAGCCAGCGCTCCAGCGCGGTGGCGTCGAAGGCGTGTTGCTCGGTCACCGGCCGCGTGCCGGTGAAGTTCTGTGCGTCGTTCATGCGGCGGTGGTCGGCTGGTGGGGAAGGTTCAGCTGTCGGCTTCGGCGATGCGCATCAGCGCGGCCCGGTTGCGGATCACGAGGCCTCCCTGCTCGATGCGGATGGCGTCCTCGCGCTCCATGGACTTGAGTTCCTGGTTCACGCGCTGGCGCGAGGCACCCAGCAGTTGGGCCAGCTCCTCCTGCGCCAGTTGCAGACCGATGCGCGTCTCGTTGCCGTCGTTCAGGCACGGCACGCCGTAGCTGCGCACCAGGTGCAGCAGCTGCTTGGCCAGCCGCGCGCGCAAGGGCAGGGTGTTGAGGTCCTCCACCAGCCCGAACAGGGTGCGGATGCGCCGCGCCTGCAGGCGCATCAGCGCCTCGTACAGCTCCACGTGCGAGGACAGGATCTTCTGGAAATCGTTGCGGGCCACGCACAGCAGCGTGGTCGCGCCATGCGCGTAGGCGTCGTGCGTGCGCTGGTCGCCGTCGAACATCGCCACGTCGCCGAACCACACACCCGGCTCCACGTAGGTCAGCGTGATCTGCTTGCCCGACAGCGAGGTTGAACTCACGCGCACCGCCCCCTTGGCCACCGCCGTCCATTCGGACGGCGGCTCGCCGCGCGCGACGATCAGGTCGGCGTCCTTGAATCGCTTGACGTAGGCGCATCGAAGGATGTCGTGACGCAGGGAAGGTGAGAGGGTGTTGAACCAGCGACCGCTGTTGATCGCCTCGCGTTCTTCCATTGTCAGAATCGGCTCGTCCATGGTCTGTCGTTTGAGTGACTGGAGGGGGCTGGCCTGTCGCGCCGGGGACCGGCCCGCCGAGCCGGTGCGGCCGGGTGCGGGTCAGCGGTACTGGGCGGTCCGCTTCTCCAGGAAGGCCGCGATGCCCTCGCCGCCGTTGGGGTGGTGCAGGTTGCGCACGAAGTGCTCGCGTTCGGCCGCCAGGTGCGTGTGCAGCGGATTCGTGTCCGCCTCGTTGACGAGCTCCTTGATGCTGGCCAGCGCGTTCGGCGCGCGCCCGTTCAGCCTCTCGGCCAGCGCCAGGGCTTCGCCCAGCGCGGCGCCGGTGTCGGTGAGGGTGTTGAGCACGCCGAGCTGCTGCAGCCGCTCGGGTGTGATGCGCTCCCCGGCCATCAGCAATTGCATCACCGTGGCGCGCGGCAGGGCGCGCGCCAGCGCCCAGCTGCCGCCGCCGTCGGGCGAGATGGCGACGTTGCTGTACGCCATGACGAAGACCGCGTCGCGCGCGGCGACGATGAAATCGCAGGCCAGCGTGAGCGAGAAGCCCGCGCCCGCGCAGGCGCCCTCGACGGCCGCGATCACCGGCTTGGGGAAGGCGCGGATGGTCTCGATCCAGTTGTGCAGGCCCGAGATGGTCTCGGCCTGCACCTCGGGCGGCTGCTGCCGGTTGCCCTGCAGGCGCTGCAGGTTGCCGCCGGCGCAGAAGTGGCGGCCTTCGCCCACGATGACCACGCTGCGCACGTCGGCGCTGCTCTCGGCCACGTTGAGCGCTTCCACCCCGGCCGCGTACATCTCGGGACCGAGCGCGTTGCGGTGCTCGGGGTTGCTGATGGTGAGCACCATGGTGGCGCCCACGCTGTGGCTTTTGAGGCTGGCGGTCATGCGAGGTCTCCCGTCGGGCCGCTCCCATGGGAGGCCTGCACCCCCTCGGGGAGCCGCGACGATACGAAGTGCGGAGCGTGGGGGTTCATGTGTTCAGATCTCTTCGTGCGTGAGGCTCAGGCCCAGTGCGCCGCGGCGGCGCAGCCAGGGCGAGGGGCGGTAGCGCGGGTCGCCATACACCGTCTGCAGGTTGAAGAGGATCTCGAGCACGTTGGTGGGGCCGATGCGGTCGCCCATGGCCAGCGGGCCCATGGGGTAGCCCAGGCCCAGGGTGACGGCCACGTCCAGGTCGGCCGGCGAACAGATGCCTTGCTGGCACATGTCGGCCGCGATGTTGACGATGGTGGCCACCACGCGCTGTGTGACGAAGCCGCCGCTGTCGCGCACCACGCTCACGGCCTTGCCGTCGCGGGCGAACAGGGCGTGCGCGGCGTCGCGCATGTCGGGGCGGGTGGCGGGGTTGGTGGCGAGCACGCGGCGCTTGGTGGCGCCGTCCTCCAGCATCATGTCGATGCCCAGGGTGCGCGTGGCGTCCAGGCGTTCCACGGCGGCCAGGGTGGTCACGTCCATGCCCAGCGGCGCCACCAGGATCAGGGCCTGTTCGCTGGGCGTGGCGCCGGTCTCGATGCGGGCGTCCAGGTTCTTGAGCAGCTGGTACAGCTCCTGGCGGCGCGCGGCCTTGGGCGAGACCCACACCGGCGGCAGCGTGTTCACGGCGGGCACGGGCGGCTCGGGCGGCACTTGCGCCGCGCCGTCCACGTAGCGGTAGAAGCCGTCGCCCACCTTCTTGCCCACCACGCCGCCGGCCAGGCGCTGCGCGGTGATCACGCTCGGGCGGTAGCGCGGCTCCTCGTAGTACTGGTGGTAGATGGACTCCATCACCGGGTGCGACACGTCCAGGGCGGTGAGGTCCATCAGCTCGAAGGGCCCGAGGCGGAAACCCATCTGGTCCTTCAGGATGCGGTCCATGGTGGCGAAGTCGGTGACCCGCTCGCCCGCCACGCGCAGGGCCTCGGTGCCGTAGCCGCGGCCCGCGTGGTTGACGATGAAGCCCGGCGTGTCCTGCGCGCTCACGGGCGTGTGGCCGTAGGCGCGAGTGAAGCCGGCCAGGCGCTCGCAGACGGCCGGGTCGGTCTTGAGGCCGGCGATGACCTCCACCACCTTCATGAGCGGTACCGGATTGAAAAAGTGGTAACCCGCGAAGCGCGCCGGGTGCTTGAGCGCGGCGCCGATGGCGGTGACCGACAGCGAGGAGGTGTTGCTGACCAGCACCGCGTCGGCGGCCACGACGTCCTCCAGTTGCTTGAAGACGGATTGCTTGACGTCCAGCCGCTCCACGATGGCCTCGATCACGAGGTCGCAAGCCGCCAGGTCCTGCAGGGACTCGGCCACCCGCAGGCGCTGCACGCAGGCGTCGCGCGTGGCGGCGTCGAGCTTGCCTTTGCCGTGCAGGGTGTCCCAGGTCTTGGTCAGGGCGTCGCGCGCGCCGGCGGCGGCGCCGGCCTGGGCGTCGAACAGCCAGACCTCGGCGCCGGCCTGAGCGGCCATCTGGGCGATGCCCCGGCCCATGGCACCGGTGCCCACGACCGCTGCACGTTTAAAAAAGGATTGCATATGTGTGTTGTATTTCGGTTGATAGCCAGTTTGCCTATGACAAAATGTTTCAACCTTCTGGAGGGAAATCCGACGTGCGCCAGATCTGGACAGCCTGCATTTTGCTATCAACCGCCGTGAGCAGCCCGGCGGTCACGCTCGGGCGCCACAGTGGGGCGGCGCTGATCGGCCAGCCGCTCGATGTGCAGTTCCAGGTGATGCTGGCCCCCGGCGAAGACATCGCCACCCAGTGTCTCCAGGCCGACGTCTTCTACGGCGACGTCCAGGTCACACCGAATTTCGTCACCGTCACTCCGCGCGCCGCGCCCGGCGAACTCACGGGCATCGCCCGCGTCATCGCCAGCCTGCCAGTCAACGAGCCCATCGTCACCCTGTCGGTGCGCGCCGGCTGCGGCCTGCCGTTCACCCGCCGCTACGTACTGCTCGCCGATCTGGTGAGCGAACCGGCGGTGGCGGCGGCTCCCGCGCCCCGCGCCGTCGACGCACTGCCCGTGCCCGCCGCCCCCATGCCGGCACCGGCCCCGGCGCCCCAGATGGCGGCGGCGCCCGCGCGGGCCGCCACGCCCGAGCGGGCCCCCGCGCCCGTGGTGCGGGAGCGCCCGCGCGCCCCGATCAAGCCGTCCAAGGTGCCCGTGGCGCCGCGCCCGAAGCCGGCGGCGGCGCCCGCGCCGGCCGCTTCCGCCGCGGCGGCGCCAGCCCCCACGCCCGCACCCAGCGCCAAGGACGGCGCCGCCAAGGCGCCGGCCGGTGCGCCGCGCCTGCGGCTCGACCCGCCCGACCTGAGCGCGGGAACCTCACCCAACGCCGCGCCCGAGGCGGCGGCCGCGGCGCCCGCCGAACCCAGCCCGCTGGAAGCCGCGCTGGCGGCGGCCAACGAGGAGTCGCGCCGCAACGCCGAGCGCCTGGCCGCGCTGGAGGCGGACATGGCCCGCTTCCGCGAGTCGCAGCAGCGCGACCAGGCGCGCGTGGCCGAACTGAGCGCGCAACTCGCGCAGGCCCAGGAGCAGCGCTACGCCAACTGGCTCGTCTTCCTGCTCGGTGGTTTGCTGCTGGTGTCCCTGGCGGCGCTGGTCGCCCTGGTGCGCCGCCAGCGGCAGGACACCCCCATCGCCTCCGACGCGTCGCGCGCCTGGTGGACCGACGGTCCGGACGAGGGGGGCGAGGCCCAGCCGCGCGCCTCGCGCCATGCGCCGTTGCAGCCCAGCGCACCGGTGCCCCTGGATGCGGTGGACGTTGACCTGGACGTGGATTCGACGCCCGCGCCCCTGCAGGCGGCGCCGCGCCGCACACCGGGCTTTGGCGCCACGGTGCCGCCCCAGGACCGGCGCGATTTCGCGCCCAGCGCGATGAACGTCTCGCGCTCCGTGGCCGCCGAGGAACTGTTCGACGTGCAGCAGCAGGCCGACTTCTTCGTCTCGCTCGGCGAGGACGACCAGGCCATCGCCGTGCTGCGCAACCACCTGGCCGAGAGCCACGAGCCCAGCCCGCTGGCCTACCTCGACCTGTTCCGCCTGTACCACCGCCTGGGCCGCCGCGACGAATACGGGGCGCTGCGCGAAGAGTTCAACCGCGTATTCAACGCCGGCGCGCCGCCCTTCGACCGTTACGCCGACAAAGGCCGCGGCCTGGACGCCTACGAGTCGGCCTTTGGGCGCATCCAGGCCCTGTGGCCGCAGCCGCGCGTGCTGGATCTCATCGAGCGCAGCCTGTTCCGCGACGCGGAGGAAGGCGACACGGAGGTGTTCGACCTGGAGGCCTACCGCGAACTGCTGATGCTGCACGCGATCGCCAAGGACATCGTTCAGCGCGAATCGCAGACGCTGCCGCCGCAGGAGTTCCGCAACACCTCCATGCAGCCGCTGAAGGCGGTGTCGCGCAACGCGCCGCTCACGGTCACGGGCGACGACCCGCAGCGCCGCACCGTGCCGATGGACCTGCACGTGATCCCGCCCGCCTCGGCCCGCCAGGGGCTGGACGTGAACCTGGAAGACATGGAGGCCGAGTCGCAGTTCGAGGCCTCGCTGCCCGAGGTGGACGTGCCGGTGGAACCCACTGCGGGGCGCGGTGGTGCGCTGCGCAGCGGCGAGAGCAGCCTGATCGACTTCGAGATCGTGGACAACGATTCCCGCCTCAACGAGTCGCGCGCCCCGCGCGACGAGGGCGACGGCGAGAGTGGAGGGCGTCGCTCCTGAGCGGGGGCATTCCCTCTCCAAGCCAGCCGGGTCACTTGACCCGGCTTTTTTTTATCAGCGGCGCACCTGCAGCGCCCCGGGGTTGACGATGTTCGTCGGCGTGCCCCGGATGAAATTCACCACGTTGTCGAAAGCGGCGCTGAAGTACATCTCGTAGCTGTCCTGCTCCACGTAGCCGATGTGCGGGGTGCAGATGCAGTTCTCCAGCCGCAGCAGCGCGTGGCCCTGCAGGATGGGCTCCGACTCGAACACGTCCACGGCCGCCATGCCGGGGCGGCCCCGGTTGAGCGCGGTGATCAAGGCGTCGGGTTCGATGAGTTCCGCGCGCGAGGTGTTCACCAGCAGCGAGGTGGGTTTCATGCGCAGCAGGTCGTCGAGCTTGACGCAGCCCAGGCTGCGTTCGCCCAGCCGCAGGTGCAGGCTGAGCACGTCGCAGCATTCGAAGAAGCCTTCCTTGGACGTGGCCACGTCGTAGCCGTCGCTCACGGCGCGGGCACGGGCCTCCTCGGAGCCCCACACCACCACGCGCATGCCGAAGGCGCGGCCGTAGCCGGCCACCAGTTGGCCGATGCGGCCGTAGCTCCACACGCCCAGGGTTTTGTCGCGCAACACCATGCCCACGCCGAAGTTGGGCGGCATGGCGGAGGACTTGAGCCCCGACTGCTGCCAGGCGCCGTGCTTGAGGTTGGCGACGTACTGCGGGATGCGGCGCATGGCCGCGAGCACCAGCGCCCAGGTGAGTTCGGCCGTGGAGACGGGCGAGCCGACGCCCTCGGCCACCGCGATGCCGCGCTCGGTGCAGGCGCCGACGTCGACGTGGCTGCCCACACGCCCCGTCTGGGCGATGAGCTTGAGGCGGGGCAGCTTGTCGACGAGCTGACGGGTGATGGGCGTGCGTTCGCGGATCAGCACGAGCACGTCGGCGTCGCGCAGGCGGATGGACAGCTGGCCGACACCCTTGACGGTGTTGGTGAAGACCTTGGCGGGGTAGGGCTCGAGCTTCTCGGCGCAATGCAGCTTGCGCACGGCGTCCTGGTAGTCGTCGAGGATCACGATGTTCATGCCGCCTATTGTGCCCGGCCCCCTCGTGGCGGCCGGGCAGCGGCGCGCTCAGGCCACCCGGCGTTGCAGCGTGGCGGGCGCGGCGCCGTCGAGCGCCGCGAGGCGGTCCAGCTCGCGGCAGACCTCGTCGATGCGGCCCGCGAGCGCGACGCGGCCGTCGTGGGCGTGCGAGGTATTGGCCGCCGAGCGGCCCAGCCAGCCCGCGCGCGCGAAGCGGCGCACGGCGGGGGTGGTGGGCGGCGTGGCCTTGGGGGTATCGCGCGCGTGCGGCTCGGGCAACCAGCAGTCGATCAGTTGCAGGGGCTTGCGCCAGCTGTTCGATGCAAAGGAGTGGAAGAACAGTCCCATGTGAAACACCTCGTCAAGGGGTTGAACACAGGCAGGATTGATCTGGAATGCCGTCGCTGCGGGGTTGCGTGAGCGGCCGGTGGCCGATTCAGGCAACGCCCGCCACCCGCAGTGGCGGCGCCGACCCCTGGGGTCAGTTCTGGAAGTTGTTGCGGATCAGGCCCACGGCCAGGCCCTCGATTTCGAAGGGCTCACCGGGCTCGACCACGATGGTGGGGTAGTCGGGGTTTTCGGCGTGCAGTTCGATGTGGTCGCGCAGGCGCATGTAGCGCTTGACGGTGACGTCGTCGCCCAGGCGGGCCACCACGATCTGGCCGTTGCGCGCCTCGCGCGTGGAGGCCACGGCGAGCAGGTCGCCGTCCAGGATGCCGGCGTCGCGCATGGACATGCCGCGCACGCGCAGCAGGTAGTCGGGGGTGCGCTGGAACAGGCTGGGCTCGACGCTGTAGGTCTGGTCGACGTGCTCCTGCGCGAGGATGGGCGAGCCCGCCGCGACGCGGCCGATGAGGGGCAGCACCAGCTGCGCCAGACCGGGCAGCGGCAGGGAGAGCTGGCTGTCGCGGGCCGCATGGATACTCTGCAGGTCGGCCCGGCGCAAGCGGATGCCGCGTGAGGTGCCGCTGACCAGTTCGATGACGCCCTTGCGCGCCAGGGCCTGCAGATGCTCTTCGGCCGCGTTGGCCGACTTGAAGCCCAGTTCGGCCGCGATTTCGGCGCGCGTGGGCGGTGCCCCGGTGCGCGCGATGGCGGTCTGGATCAGCGCCAGGATCTGCTGTTGGCGGGCGGTGAGCTTGGGAGCGGCTTGGGTGTCGAGCATGGAACCTCGCATCAAGGGCTGGTGGGCCGGAGTTGGATACTGTTTGGGTATCCAGTATCTGTATTTTTAACCAGTTATTGGGAGAAGGCAAGTGGGTGAAGGCACAAAGGCCACGCGGATCGTCGTGCTGGGCATGGGCGGGACCATCGCCGGCCGGGCCGAGCGTGCGGGCGACAACGTGGGCTACGACGCGGGGGCGGTGCCGGTCGAGGACCTCGCGGCCGGCCTGCCCGCGCTGCGCGGGCGGGACCTGGCCTTCGAGCAGGTGGCGCAGATCAACAGCAAGGACATGCGCCTGGCCGATCTGCAGCGGCTGGTGGAGCGCGCGGGCCGGCACCTGGCCGACCCCGCCGTGCAAGGGCTGGTGGTCACGCACGGCACCGACACCATCGAGGAGACCGCCTACCTGCTGCAGACGCTGCTGGCGCCGGCCAAGCCCCTGGTGCTGACCTGCGCCATGCGCCCGGCCACGGCGGTGTCGCCCGACGGCCCGCAGAACCTCAGCGATGCCGTGGCCGTGGCCACCGAACCGGGCGCACGCGGCGTGCTGGTGGTGTGCGCGGGGCGCGTGCACGGCCCCCTTGAAGTGGCCAAGCAGCACCCATACCGCACCGACCCTTTCGATTCCGGCGACGCCGGCGTGATTGCGCTGGTGGAGGAGGGGCGTGTGCGGCGCTTTCGCGATTGGCCCGCGGCGGCGCGCCACGCGGCGCGGCTGCAGGCCTTCCTGCGCGCGCCGGCCATGCCGCGCGTGGCCTGGCTGAGCAGCCACGCCGACGCGGCGGCCTGGCCGGTGCGCGCGCTGCTGGCCGCGCCGCCCGAGGCGCGGGTACAGGGCATCGTGGTGTCGGGCACGGGCAATGCGTCGCTGCACGCCGAACTCGAGGCCGCGCTGCGCGAGGCCGAGGCGGCCGGCGTGCGCGTGGCCATCGCCAACCGCAACGGCGCGCCACCAGTGCCGTACCCCCAGCAGCCCTTCGCCGACATCGACGGCCTGTCGCCGCCCAAGGCGCGCTGGGCGCTGGCGCTCGAGCTGCTGGACGCCTGAGGCTGGACGCCTTCGCCGCGCTGGGCGCCCATCCCTGGACCTACCCCATGCTGGAGTGGGCGCATATCGCGGGGTGTCGCCGGGCTGCTGGGCAAGCGGTTGCAGGAGGTGCGTGTGGGGGGCAGGGCGCGGCGCGGCCGGCGCGGCTCACAGCGTGGCCAGCATGGCGCCCACGGTCAGCGCCATGGCGACCGTGGCGATCCAGCCGAGCACGCGCAGGCGCGGGCCGATGACGTGCGGGCCCATCGTCGAGGGTCGTGCGGCCAATAGCATCATCACGACCATGATGGGCACGGCGATCACGCCGTTGATCACCGCCGACCAGAACAGCTCCCGCACGGGGTCCATCGGCGTGAAGCACAGCAGCACGCCGCCCACCGTGGCGGTGGCGATCACGCCGTAGAAGCCGCGGCCTTCTCCCTTGTCCAGGCGCGCGCTCAGGCTGCCCGACCAGCCCGCCGCCTCGGCCACGGCGTAGCCGGCGGAGCCCGCGAGCACCGGCACCGCCAGCAGGCCGGTGCCGATGATCCCCAGGCTGAACAGCATGAAGGTGAATGGCCCGGCCACGGGACGCAAGGCCTCGGCCGCCTGGGCCGAGGTCTGGATGTTGGTGACGCCCGCGGCATGCAGCGTGGCCGCCGTGCTCAGGATGATGAAGAAGGCGATCAGGTTGGAGAACGCCATGCCGATGCTGGTGTCGATCTTGATGCGCCGCAGGTGGCGGCGCACGTCCTGTCGGGTCTGGGGCGGCTTGCCGTTGGCGTCTTCCATTTCCTGCGCCGCCTGCCAGAAGAAGAGGTAGGGGCTGATGGTGGTGCCGAACACCGCGACCACCATCAGGAGCACGTCGTGGCCAAGGGCGAGTGGCGGCCGCACGATCTGCCGGGCCACGGTCCACCAGTCCAGCTGCACCGTGAACACCACGGCCACGTAGGACAGCAGCGCCAGCGTCAGCCACTTCAGCCAGCGCACGTAGGTCTGGTAGGGCAGGAAGACCTGGAGCACCAGGCAGAGCAGGCCGAAGGTCACCGCGTAGACGTGGGCCGATCCGCCCACCAGCAGGCGCAGCGCCTCCGCCATGGCCGCGATGTCCGCGGCCAGGTTGAGCGTGTTGGCCAGCAGCAGCAGGCCGACCACGGCCAGCAGCACCCAGCGCGGGAAACCCGCCCGGATGTTGGCGGCCAGGCCCCGCCGGGTGACGTGTCCGATGCGCGCGCTGACGATCTGGATCGCGATCATGAGCGGCAGGGTGAAGACCACCGTCCACAGCATGGAGAAGCCGAACTGCGCGCCGGCTTGGGAGTAGGTGGCGATGCCACTGGGATCGTCGTCGGCGGCACCGGTGATCAGGCCGGGCCCGAGCTTGCGCAGACCGCGCCGAAGGCCGAATGGACGGATCGCTTTCATGGGGCTCCCGGCCCGTTGGGCCCCGAGGCGGCCGGGGCGAGGCGCGGATCGTGGCCCGGCGGACCGCCGCGCGTCAATGGCCCTAGGCCGTTTGCCCGCGGAAAAAGGTGCTGGGCGAACACGCTATGCCCATGGTGCAAGGGGCCGCCTGCAGGCCGGCGGATTGCCGGTCCGGTCGATCGGGTCGTTCGGGGTTACCAGTTCACCCGCAGTCCCAGGCTGCCGTTGAGCCCACCGCGGTGCCGCGCCTCGCCGCCCAGGGACCAGGCGCTGCCCACTTCCCCATAGAGGCTGATGCCGGTGGACAAGGCCAGCGTCGCGCCAGCGGCCAGTTCGGCGCTGGCGCCGCCCGTGCCCGTGGCCACGTCCGCGGAGCCGGCCGGTCCGATGAAGCGCGCCACGTCCCTGCCTGGGCTGCTCCGGTACAGATTCACACGGCCGTAGGGTCGCAGCACGCCCGCGGCGGTCGACACCTCGCCCTTGACCCGCAGCCCCAGCCGGGCCGCCCAGCTGCCATGGGGCTTGTGCTGCACGTCGGCGCCGGCGATGCGTACGTCGTCGAGCCCGATGCGCTGGTGCACCAGCTGCAGCTGCGGCTCCAGTTCCCAGCCCGCCGCGAGTGGGTAGCCCCGCCCGACCTCCACCGAGGCCAGCAGGCTGTCGCCCTTGCCCTGGCTGGCCGGCGCCGTCAGCGGCGACACGCTGTAGCGGTGGCGGGCGCCCTGCAGCACCGTGTCCAGGTAGAAGCCGTTGGCACGGTGGTAGGTCGCATAGACGCCCAGGTACTGACTGCGCAGTTCGTTGCTGCCCAGCGCCTGTTCCGCGATGCCGCCGGCCAGGCCCCGCAGCCTCATGTCGCCGTCGAGCTGACCCACGTACAGGCCCGCGCGCCAGCCCGGCCGGGCCCACAGGTCGATGCCGGCCTGCAGACCGTGGAGCCGGCCCTGGCTGCGCGGGTTCACGTCGCCGCGCTGGCTCACGCTGCGTGCGGCGCTGATGATCCGCGCCCAGGTCTGCCGTTCGGCGGCGGCGCCATCGCCGACGCGCAGGTGCAGGTTGCCCACCATCGCGGCGTTGCCCAGGCGCAGCTGCTCGGGCAGCGCCGCGAACAGGGGCACCTCCACGCGGTAGGCGGGCGTGACGGCCCCCGCGACCGCGCTGGATCGCAGAAACCAGCTCTCGCCGGCGCCGTTGGCGTCGGCCGCGTACAGGCGGTACTCGTAGGCGCCGGCGTCGACGTGCTCGCCGGCCAGGCGGAACGCGTCCCTGGTGGTCTGGGCGGTGGTGGTGGCGCCGTTGAGCGCGCTGATGACTTCGATGCCGTCGCCCGTGGTCAGCGCGCCCAGGCCGCCCAGGTTGGTGATGTGCAAGGTGGTGGTGCCGCTGGCGCTGGCGCCGGCGCCATCGAGCACCAGCCGGTCGCTGAGGCTGCCGCTGTGGCCCAGCGCGGTGCCCATCCTCAGCACGCCGTTCTGGCCGACATAGGCGCCGTTGACGGTCAGGCGGCTGCCGGGGGCGGCGCCCAGCAGCGAGACCGTGCCCGCGTTGTCCAGGCTGGCCACCGCCTGGTCCAGACCCGCCGTGTCGAGCGTGGCGCCGGCCGCCACCGTGTGCGCGGAGCTGGCGCTGAAGGCGCCGGCCGCGCTGGCACGCAAGGTGCCGGCCGCCACGTGGGTGGCGCCCGCGTAGGTGCTCAGGCCGCCCAGCGTCAGCGTGCCCAGGCCCAGCTTGTTGAAGTCCGCCGCGCCGGTGAAGGCCGTGCCGATGCCGATGGCGTGGTTGTTCGTGTCGATCCACACGCCCTCGGCGCCACCCGACAGCGTGGTGAAGCCCTGCAGAAAATCGGCCTCGTTCAGGGTCGCGCGCAGGATGCCGCCGTTGAGGTTGAGCGTGGCGGAGCCACTGCCCCGGATCACCACGTTCGTTTCGAGCACGCCGCGCCCGCTCGCGTCGCCGAGCAGGTTCAGCGTGCCGCTGGAGCCGGCCTGGACGGCGATGCGGGTGTGCGGCGACTGCACCGTGCCGCTGTCCTCGATGGTCAATTCGCCGATGCCCTCGTAGCCCACGTTCAACTGCGCCGAAAAGCCCAGACTGGACGCGCGGGCGCTGACGGCGTCGCGACCCGTGACCGTGGCCAGGCCGTTGCCGCCCGCTTCGTAGCCGATGTAGAGGGTGTGGCCGCTGACCGCTCCGCCCGCGTCAACCGTGAGATCACCCGGGTCCGAAAAGCCCACGTAGAGGTTGTCGACGAGGCTCCAGGTCGAGACCCGGCCGTTGCCGTCGCTGCCGGAGACGGTGACCGTGCCGCTGGAGGCGCCCGGGCCCACGCCGGTGGTGCCGCCGATGGCGCCCTGGACGCTGCGCACCAGGCCCCCGTTCTCGATGAGCAGCGAGCCGGCGCCGGCATTGCCGACGGTGAGCGTGCTGGCGTTGATCCAGGTCGAGGCGTTGCCATGGGCATCCACGCCCGAGACCGTGGCCGAGGCCGTGCCGCCGCCGAAAGCGATGTTGCCGTGCGCGTTGCTGACCAGACCGCCGTTCAGGATGGAGAGCGACGCCGTGCCGCCCGCCCCGACGGCCAGATCGCCCGGCATGGTCCAGCTCGATGCGTTGCCGCCGCCGTCGCTGCCCGTGACGATCACCGTGCCCGTGCCCCCGGTGTAGCCCAGCGCGCCGCTCCCGCTGCTGGCCGTGCCGCCGTCCTCGATGGTCAAGCTGCCGATGCCGGTGTCGCCGACGTAGATCTCGCCGGCTTCGACCCAGTGTGGCGACGGGACCGGCAAGGGCCCCGGGTTCACGTCGCCCACGCCGGTGACGGACTGCGCGATCGCCGCGCGGGTGCCCAGCGTTGCCCACACCAGGGCCATGGCCGCCAGGGAGAGGCGCGAGCGCCGGTGGGGAATGAACGCGTCGTGATGGCCCATTCAGTTGTCATCGGCCGATGCCGGCGCGACTTGATGGCCGCCACGCCCGTGCCCCGGCCGTCGCCGATCGCGCGGCTGCGGCGCCCAAGAAAAATGCCCCGCGGGTGCGGGGCATTTTGACGGGGGCAGGCGGGGACGCTCAGGAACCGAGCGCCTGCAGCGCGCGCGCGGTGATCTCATCCACGCTGCCCAGGCCGCTGATGGCTCGGTACTTGGGCGCGGCCGCCGGTTCGGCCTTGGCCCACTGGCTGTAGTAGTCCACCAGCGGACGCGTCTGCGCGCTGTAGACCTCCAGGCGCTTCTTGACGGTGTCTTCCTTGTCGTCGTCGCGCTGGATCAGCGGCTCGCCGGTCACGTCGTCCTTGCCGTCCACCTTGGGCGGGTTGAACTTGACGTGGTAGGTGCGGCCCGACGCGGGGTGCGAGCGGCGCCCGCTCATGCGCTCGATGATGGCGTCGAAGGGCACGTCGATCTCGAGCACGTAGTCGAGCTTGACGCCCGCCGCCTTCATGGCATCGGCCTGCGGAATCGTGCGCGGAAAACCGTCGAAGAGAAAGCCGTTGGCGCAGTCGGGCTGGGCGATGCGCTCCTTGACGAGATTGATGATGAGGTCGTCGCTCACCAGGGCGCCCGCTTCCATCACGGCCTTGGCCTGCAGGCCCAGTGGCGTGCCGGCCTTGACGGCGGCGCGCAGCATGTCGCCGGTGGAGATTTGCGGAATGCGGTACTTCTCGCAGATGAACGCGGCCTGCGTCCCTTTGCCCGCCCCCGGTGGGCCCAACAGAATCAATCTCATCGCTTTCCTTTTGTCAGAGTTTCAACGGCGTCGCCGCTGCCCCCTCGCGCGGCGGCCCCAGGGCGTGCCGCCGGGGAACCGACGGAGGATAGCACGCGCCCCTTGACAAGCGCCTTGCGGCGCACCAGGCCGGTGCGGGGCTCAGGCCGCGCCGATCAGGGCGCGCACGCGGGCCAGGTCTTGCGGGGTGTCGACGCCGGGACCCGGCGCGTGCGCCGTGAGGTGCACCGCGATGCGCTCGCCGTGCCACAGCGCGCGCAGCTGCTCGAGCGACTCCAGCCGCTCCGTGGGCGCCACGGGCAGGGTGGGGAAGCGCCGCAGGAAAGCGGCCCGGTAGGCGTAGATGCCGACGTGGCGCAGCGGCGCGGGCGAAGGCAGCTCGTCGCCGGCCATGCCGTCGCGCCACCAGGGAATGGGCGCGCGGCTGAAGTACTGGGCGGTGCCGCGCGCGTCGGTCACCACCTTCACCACGTTGGGGTCCAGCCAATCGGCGCGCCGCTCGATGGCGTGCGCGGCCGTGCTCATGGCGCAGTCGGTGCGCGCCTGCAATTCGGCGGCCACGGCATCGATCAGCGCGGGCTCGATCAGGGGTTCGTCGCCCTGCACGTTGACCACCACCTCGTCGTCGCCCAGGCCCAGCGCCACGCAGGCCTCGGCGAGGCGGTCGCTGCCGCTCGGGTGGTCGGCGCGCGTGGCCAGCGCGGCGACGCCGTGCTGCGCGCAGGCGGCCAGGATGCGCGGGTCGTCGGCCGCCACCACGCAGCGCGTGGCGCCGCTCAGGGCCGCGCGGCGCGCCACGCGCACCACCATGGGCAGCCCGCCGATGTCGGCGAGGGGTTTGTCCGGCAGGCGGCTGGACGCCAGGCGCGCCGGGATGAGCACGGTGAAGCCCTGGGCCACGCTCAGTCCTGCGGGGTGGCGGGCTTGGGCGGGCGGGCGGCCTCTTCTTCGCTCAGGGGCCGCGCCTCGTGCTCCAGCAGGATGGGGATCCCGTCGCGGATCGGGTAGGCCAGCCGGGCGCTGCGCGAGAGCAGTTCCTGGCGCTCGCGGTCGAGCAGGAGCGGGCCCTTTGTGACCGGGCAGACCAGCAGTTCGAGGAGTTTGGAATCCATCCGGCGATGATAGGCGCGCCGGGGGGCGCTCAGGTCGGCGGCGGGCCGAGCCGCTTGTCTACGGCCGCGAAGAAGGCCGGGTCGATGTCGAGCACCAGTGGCACGGCCCAGAGGTCGGGGCGTGCGCTGGCGGACAGCTTCACCAGGTCTTTCTCGGTGCACAGCACCGGGCCCGGCGCGCCGTGCAGGGCCTGCGCGAGGCTGGCGGCGCCGGCGTGGTCCGCCAGCGCGAGGGTGGCGGCCAGCCGCAGGCCGCGCGCGCGCAGCATGTCGAAGAAGGCCTCGGGCCGCGCGATCCCGGCCACGGCGGTGAGCGCCTGGCCCCGCAGGGACTCCAGCGCCAGCGTGTCGCCGCGGGCGTTCACGGCGCGCGGCGCGAGCGAGCGCCGCGCGCCAAAGGCCGGCAGGCCGCCGGGCAGGGGCGCAGGGGGCGGGCCACCGTCGCGCGCCTGCTGCAGCACCACCTGCGGCGCGCGCGGGGCATCGGTGGACGGCCAAGGCTCGCGCAGCAGGCCGGCGGGCAGCAGCCAGCCGTTGCCCAGTCCGCGGTCGTCGAACACCGCCACGCGCAGGTCGCTGCCCAGGGCCCAGTGCTGCAGGCCGTCGTCGCAGACGATCAGATTGACCTCGGGGTGGGCGCGCAGCAGGGCCTGCGCCGCCTCGGCGCGCGCGCGGGCCACCCACACCGGCGCGCCGGTCGCGCGGCGGATCAGCAAGGGTTCGTCGCCGCTGAGCGCGGGGTCGGCGTCGGCGGGCACGGCCTGGGCCGCTGCGCCCGCGCGGCCGTGCCCGCGCGAGACCACGCCCGGTCGCCAGCCACGCCGCTGCAGGTGCCCGACCAGGGCGATCGTGGTGGGGGTCTTGCCGGCGCCGCCGACGACCACGTTGCCGACCACGAGCACCGGTACGGCCAGGCGCGTGGGCTGGCGGCGCCCCGACCGGTAGGCCAATCGGCGCCAAGCCAGCAGCGCGCCATAGAGCCAGGCCAGCGGCAGCAGCGCGCGCGCGGCCAGGCCTCGGCGCAGGCTCAGCGCGCGCCAGCAGGCCTCGAGGCGGGCCCGGACCGTCATGGGCTTGTCAGGGGCGCTTGCGCACCGGCGCGGCGCTGCCGCTCTGCTGAGTGGCGAAGGTGATCTGCACCAGGCCCGCGCGGCGGGCGGCGTCCATCACGTTGATCACCGACTGGTGGGCGGCGGCGGCGTCGGCGCTGATCACCACCACGGTGTCGCGCCCGTCTTCCACGCTGGACTGCAGGGCGCTGGCGATGAGCTCCACGCTGGTGCCTTCGAGCACCGTGCGGTTGACCGCGTAGCGGCCGTCGGCGCCCACGGTCACCAACACCTCCTTGGGGTTCTGCTTGGGGGCTTCGGCGTCGGCCACGGGCAGGTTCACCTTGAGCTCGGTGAACTTGCTGTAGGTCGTCGTGAGCACCAGGAAGATGACGACGACCAGCAGGATGTCGATGAACGGGATCAGGTTGATCTCGGGTTCGTCGCGGTGACCGCGTGGGCGAAAGTTCATGGCTTGCGCACGCTGAGCAGGTGGCGGGCGAAACGCTCGGTGGACACTTCCATCGCCAGGAGGTACTCGTCCACGCGGGCGCGGAAGTAGCGCCAGAAGATCAGTGCCGGGATCGCGATGATCAGGCCGAAGGCGGTGTTGTACAGCGCGATGGAGATGCCGTGCGCGAGCTGCGCCGGGTTGCCGCCGCCGGCCGAGAGGCCCATGCCGTCGCCGGCCTGCGAGCCGAAGATCTCGATCATGCCGATGACCGTGCCCAGCAGCCCCAGCAGCGGCGCGGCCGAGGCGATGGTGGCCAGCGCGCCCAGGTAGCGCTGCAGTTTCGCGGCGGCATGGCGGCCCGCGCCTTCCAGGTTGGCGCGCAGGTCCTCGGCCGTGGCCTTGGGGTTGGCGTTGAAGGTGCGAAAGCCCGTGGCCAGCACCGCGCCGAGCACGGAGTTCTGTTCGAGCTGGGTCACCACGTCGGGGCCGGGGATGCCGTTGCGCGAGACCATGATGGCTTCATCGAGCAGCTTGGGGGGCACGATGCGGCTGGCCTTGAGGCTGACGAAGCGCTCGATGACGAGGGCCAGACCGAGCACGGAACACACGATCAGGGGCCAGATCGGCCATCCGGCCGCTTGTATGATGGACAACAACTCAGGGCTCCGGTCTAGGGCGCGCTGGCGGCGCCGGGCAACAGCGCCGGATTATGGCCCAGCCCTTCGCGCGCTTTCCCTCCTTCGAACGATGCGCGCGCCCTCCGCCGTGACGGCCGGATACTCCCCCTGAAGTCCACACCGCCTGTGGACATCTTTGTGAAGAACCCGGCGGACAAGCCCCACAACCCCAGCGTTTGCGCGCTTTTCGACAGATTGATGAAAATTTGGGCAGTACAAAGTGCTTTGGAATCAAGGCACTGCGCGCAAGGCCTTGTGCTGTCGGGCTTTGGCGACATCAACCCCAGTATCGGTGCGGCTTGTGGACACGTTTGACCCTTTCGAGCCAGCAGTGAAGCCACAACGCGTGGCCGACGGCCCAGGCGGCGCGCGTTTCTGGGCGGTTGGCGCGCTGGTGCGAGCGGTGGCGGACGCCTTGGCTTCGCGCTTCAATCCCGTCGCGGTCCAGGGGGAGATTTCGGGCTTCTCGCGCGCGGCCAGCGGGCATTGCTACTTCTCGCTCAAGGACGACGCTGGCCAGCTGCGCTGCGCCATGTTCCGCCGCGCGGCCGAACAGGTGGGCTTCCCGGTGCGCGACGGCCAGCGCGTGCAGGTGCAAGGCCGGCTGGACGTCTACGGCCCGCGCGGCGACCTGCAGCTGATCGTGGAAGGCCTGCGCCTGGCCGGGCAGGGCAGCCTGTACGAGCAGTTCCTGCAGCTGAAGGCCGCGCTGCAGGCCGAGGGCTTGTTCGACGCCGAACGCAAGCGGCCGCTGCCCGCCCAGCCGCGGCACATCGGCGTGGTCACCTCGCTGGGCGCGGCCGCCCTGCGCGACGTGGCCACCGCCTTGCGCCGGCGCGTGCCGCACATCCCGGTGACGGTGTTTCCCGCCTCGGTGCAGGGGGCGCAGGCCCCGGCCGAGCTGGTGGCCGCGCTGGCCGCGGCGGCGGCGCACCGCGGCCAGCGCGGCGCCTGCGACGTGCTGCTCCTGGTGCGCGGCGGCGGCTCGCTCGAAGACCTCTGGGCGTTCAACGACGCGGCCGTGGTGCGCGCGGTGGCGGCCTCGCCCGTGCCCGTGGTGGTGGGCGTGGGACACGAGACCGATTTCAGCCTGGCCGACTTCGCCGCCGACCTGCGCGCGCCCACGCCCACCGCGGCGGCCGAGCTCTGCGCGCCCGACCGGCGCCAGCGCGAACTCGAACTGGATCGCCTGCAGGGCCTGCTGCGCCAGGGCGTGCAGGACGCGCTCGATGGTCGCGCGCAGCGGCTCGACCGGCTCGCGGCCCACCTGGGCCGGCCTTCGGCCCGCCTGGCGCAGGCGGGCGAGCAACTGGCGCGCTGGCAGGGGCGGCTGCACAAGGGCATGGCGCTCGCGGTGCAGCGCCAGCATTGGCGGCTCGACGAACTGCAGGCCCGCCTGCCGCCCGCCCTGCGGCGCGGCCTGGACGCGCGCGCGCAACGCCTGCAGCGCGCCGAGGACTCGCTGGCCCTGCTCGATCCGCGCCTGGTGCTGCAGCGCGGCTACGCCTACCTGACCGATCCGCAAGGCCAGGCCATCACCCGCGTGGCACAGGCTTTGCCGGGGAGCGACGTGCAGGCCACGCTGGCCGATGGCGTGCTGCCGCTGCGCGTGCGCGGGCCTGGCGCATAGGCCGCGCATAACCCCGCGGGCGGTGCCGTCACCGGTGCTGCCTACAATCCGCCCGACCCCACCCACAACCCATCAAAAAGAGGACGCACATGGAACACACCCTGCCCCCGCTGCCCTATGGCCTGGACGACCTGGCCCCGAACTACAGCCGCGAGACGCTGGAGTACCACCACGGCAAGCACCACAACGCCTATGTGGTGAACCTCAACAACCTGCAAAAGGGCACCGAGTTCGAGAGCATGGACCTCGAGTCCATCGTCAAGAAGTCCAGCGGCGGCATCTACAACAACGCCGCCCAGATCTGGAACCACACCTTCTTCTGGAACTGCATGAAGCCCAACGGCGGCGGCGAGCCGTCGGGCGCGCTGGCCGAGGCCATCAAGGCCAAGTGGGGCAGCTACGCCGCCTTCAAGGAAGCCTTCACCAAGAGCGCCGTGGGCAACTTCGGCTCCGGCTGGACCTGGCTGGTGAAGAAGGCCGACGGCAGCGTGGACATCGTCAACACCGGTGCCGCCGGCACGCCGCTGACCACCGCCGACAAGGCCCTGCTGACCGTGGACGTGTGGGAGCACGCCTACTACATCGACTACCGCAACGCGCGTCCCAAGTTCGTCGAGACCTTCCTCGACAAGCTGGTGAACTGGTCCTTCGCCGAGAAGAACTTCGCCTGACCGGCATGCGCCAGGCACAAGGGCTCGAGGGGCGACCTTCGGGCCCTTTTTGCTGCTCGGCCCGCCTGGCGCGTGCAAATTTCTTCGTGCCTGTTTTGTATTGTGGGAGTTCGATCCCAAAATCAAAGGTTTGGCGCTTGCGCTGAAAGCACAATCACGGGATACGGATCACCGTATCCGCGCGACCTGTCCGCCCGCCGGCCGGCCAGCGCCGCACCCAACAACCTCCGGAGATAAGCCATGAGCAGCCAGCAACCCACCATCATCTACACCCTGACGGACGAGGCGCCCCTGCTGGCCACCAGTGCGTTCCTGCCGATCATCCGCACCTTCGCGGCGCCGGCGGGCATCAACGTCGAGACCAGCGACATCTCGGTGGCCGGCCGCATCCTGGGCCAGTTCCCCGAGCTGCTGACGGAAGAGCAGCGCGTGCCCGACAACCTCAGCGCGCTGGGCAAACTCACCCTCAAGCCCGAGGCCAACATCATCAAGCTGCCCAACATCAGCGCCTCGGTGGCCCAGCTCAAGGCCGCCATCAAGGAGCTGCAGGACAAGGGCTACAAGATCCCCGACTTCCCCGAGAACCCGAAGACGGACGAAGAGAAGGACATCCGCGCGCGCTACAACAAGTGCACCGGCAGCGCCGTGAACCCCGTGCTGCGCGAGGGCAACTCGGACCGCCGCGCGCCCAAGGCGGTGAAGGAGTACGCCCGCAAGAACCCGCACAGCATGGCGGAGTGGAGCCAGGCCTCGCGCTCGCACGTGTCCCACATGCACCACGGCGACTTCTACCACGGTGAGAAGTCGATGACGCTGGACAAGGCGCGCGACGTCAAGATGGAGCTGATCACCAAGAGCGGCAAGACCGTGGTGCTCAAGCCCAAGGTCTCGCTGCAGGATCGCGAGGTCATCGACTCCATGTTCATGAGCAAGAAGGCCCTGTTGGCCTTCTACGAGCAGCAGATCGAGGACGCGCACAAGACCGGCGTGATGTTCTCGCTGCACGTGAAGGCGACCATGATGAAGGTCTCGCACCCCATCGTGTTCGGCCACTGCGTGAAGATCTTCTACAAGGAAGCCTTCGAGAAGCACGGCAAGCTGTTCGACGAGCTGGGCATCAACGTCAACAACGGCATGGTCGATCTGTACAACAAGATCGCCACGCTGCCGCAGAGCAAGCAGGACGAGATCAAGCGCGACCTGCACGCCTGCCAGGAGCACCGCCCCGAACTGGCCATGGTGGACTCGGCCAAGGGCATCACCAACTTCCATTCGCCCAACGACGTGATCGTCGACGCCTCCATGCCCGCGATGATCCGCGCCGGCGGCAAGATGTACGGCGCCGACGGCCGCCTGAAGGAGGTCAAGGCCGTGATGCCGGAGAGCACCTTCGCCCGCATCTACCAGGAGATGATCAACTTCTGCAAGTGGCACGGCGCCTTCGATCCCAAGACCATGGGCACGGTGCCCAACGTGGGCCTCATGGCGCAGCAGGCCGAGGAATACGGCTCGCACGACAAGACCTTCGAGATCCCCGAGGACGGCGTGGCCAACATCACCGACCTGGCCACCGGCGAGGTGCTGATGAGCCAGAACGTGGAGCAGGGCGACATCTGGCGCATGTGCCAGGTGAAGGACGCCGCCATCCGCGACTGGGTCAAGCTGGCCGTGAACCGCGCCCGCAATTCCGGCATGCCCGTGGTGTTCTGGCTCGACCAGTACCGCCCGCACGAGGCGCAGCTGATCACCAAGGTCAAGATGTACCTGCACGAGCACAACACGGCCGGCCTGGACATCC
>NZ_MKSS01000025.1:0-3972 GCF_001897365.1 Hydrogenophaga sp. 70-12 | reverse complement strand
GGGCGCATCTTCCACGCCAGCGGCCTGCTGCGTCTGGGCCGCGACACCGCCATGGGCGTGCTGGGCGAACGCCTGTTGGACAATCCCTGGCTCTACGCCGGCCCGGGCGCCCCGCCCCGGCCCGCTTCCGCGAACCCCTGACAACCGCTGGAGACCCCCATGCCACTGAAGCTCACCACCCGACGCCAAGCCATCGCCACCGGTGCCGCCCTGGCCGCCGCCGCCGCGCTGCCCGCCGCCCTGGCCCAGCCCGCGTGGCCCAGCCGCCCGCTCAAGATCGTGGTGGGCTTTCCCGGCGGCTCCTCGCCCGACCTGATGGCCCGCACCCTGGCCGACCCGCTGCAGGGCCTGCTGGGCCAGCCGGTGGTGGTGGAGAACCGCCCCGGCGCCGGCGGCAACGTGGCCGCCGCCCAGGTGGCGCGCGCCGACGATGACCACACCATCGGGCTGATGATCAACGGCAACATGACGATCGCCAAGATCCTCAACCCCGCCACCACCTACGACCCCCTCACCGACCTCACGCCGGTGTCGCTGATCGCCGTGGCACCGCTGCTGCTGGCGGGCGCGCCGGGCACGCCCGCCGATGCGCGCGCCTTCCTGGAGGCCGCGCGCCGCAACGGCGACAAGTGGAACTACGGCACGCCGGGCATCGGCACGGTGGCGCACCTGGGCATGGAGCTGCTGAAGTCGCGCGCCGGCCTGGGCGCGGTGCACGTGCCGTACCCCGGCAACCCGCAGGTGATGGCGGCCATGATCGGCGGGCAGATCCAGATGTCGCTGCTGCCGCCGGGCCTGGCCATGGCGCAGGTCAAGGCCGGCAAGCTGCACGCCATCGGCGTCACCTCGGCCGGCCGCAGCGCCGTGGTGCCCGACGTGCCCAGCCTGGCCGAGGCCGGCGTGAAGGACTTCCAGCTGGAGATCTGGAACGCCGTGGCCGCGCCCAACAGCCTGCCGAAGGCGCACGTGAACCGGTTGGCCACACTGCTCAGCGAGATCGTGCGCCGCCCCGAGGTGCGCGAGAAGATCCTGAACCAGGGTTGGGCCGTGGCCGGCACCTCACCGGAGGGCCTGGCGCGCCGCATCAAGGCCGACACCGCCGCCATGGCCGACGTGATCCGGCGCAACAACATCCGCCCGAGCTGAGCGAGGGCCGGCGCCCGCAGCCGATGCCGGGGGCCGCGGGTGCGGTCGATCACGAGCGGGCGCGCAGCAGGCGGTCGATCAAGCGGGTCACCGCCTCGCGAACCAGGGCGGGTTGCTGGTTCAACTGGGACATCAGCGGGAGCGTGAAGGCTATGTCCCTGGGCCAGGTGTTCACCTGGGGCAAGGCGCGGACCACGGCTTCGGCAATGGCGTTCGGCATGAGCAGGCCATGTTCGATGTAGCTGAGCGCCGTGTGCAGCGCGAGCTCGCCTGCCGCCGATGGGTTCAGGCCGAGCATCAGGTCCAGCATGTCCAGAAATCCTTGTGCATCCGGGATGCTGGGCAGGGCCCTGCTCAGGCCTTGCCGGTTGGGGCAGGTGGCGAAAGCCCGCAGGGCCTGAGCGACCGGTTGCCGCACGATCAAGCGGCCGCCGGACACCATCGCGTGCAGTTCACCGACGAAGCGCGATGGCCCCCAGGCGGGGGTACGCGCCGGAGAAATGCGCTCTTCATCTGCCTCGCCGTCGGGATCCTCTTGCGTCGTTTCGGTGACCGTCTGCTCATGGCGACGCTTCAAACTTGACGCCGAGGGCGTGCCGCGCTGCGGATACCGAACGCCGACCTGCCGGCGCAACTCCTCAATCGATACCTGTGGTTGGACGCAGGGCTGGGCCTCGTAGTCGTTCAGCCTGTTTTCAATGCGAGCCAGCGCGTCGAGCGCCTCGCTTGGCTGCTTCTTGAAATGCTCAGCGTCTTCGTCGCGGATCTGTTGGATCGCCAGTCGGCCACACGCGATGAGGACTTGCTGGTACGGCCCCAGTTCATCAGCCGGGAACTGGCGGGGCAGTGTATTCGCCAGGTCGATGTAGCGATTGGCCACCCCCATGGCGCTGCGTTCCATGCGCATTCGAACGAGACACATGCAGGCAAACGTTTCCCGCACACGCGAGTTCAGCGGCAGCCTGGCCACCAACCCGAGCACGGACCCCACCCGCATGGGGGCGGGGCCATGGCAGTGCGTCCCTGAGTTGCTGGCCGCCAGCATCTCCACGAGGGCCTGCTCTATCGTCGTGCATTGCTTTAGTTGGCGGTGTGCCTGGCTCTTCTGCTTTTCGTTGATGTGGTGGAGGGCCCTCAGCACCGGTGGAAGGGTGTTGTTCGACGGGTGTGGCCCGGGCGGGTTGTCGTCGGCGGGGGGCGGTGAGCCGGGCGGTGAAGGCAAGGGGACAAAGTCGAAGCCTTGCCCAAAGTCGAACCTCAGGTCGTTCTCCTCCAGCCATGCCAGGGACTGGCTGGTGAGCGTGTTCACGACCGTGTGGTCGGGCTGGTACCCCGGCAGGGGGAATGGGGTTGGCACCACGGTGGGCGGCGCCGCGTGCCGCGCGGGCGGGACCTGCTGCCGTGGCAGGAAGACCGGTGGTCTGTTCCCCGCGGGAGGGAATGGGGCGGTGTGGCGATTCATGGGGACAGAGGGCGCGTGGACAGAGACAGCAAGGGGGTGTGCGGCGCCGGTCAGGCGAGTGGGTAGGGCAGGGCGGCCGGGTGGTCGGGCGTGAGGGGCGCATCGCCGCTGTCCCCGTCGTCCTGAGGGGCGTCCGCGGCCAGCGCCTCGCGCCAGAGCCGGTGGCGCCGGCTGTGTTCGTCGAGCACCTCGGCCAGGGCCTGCGGTGGCACGGCGTGCCGTGGCCAGACATCCATCAGGTGCACGCGGGCGCTGCCCGCTGTCACCACCAGCGACAGCCGCAAGCCCGGGCGGCGCGGGTGCGCCAGCGTGTGGTGCCACAGGCCCTGTGGGGTGTCCAGCTCGGTGCCGGGCGGCAGGCGGCCGGGCGAACTGAGCAGCATCACCTGGTCGTCGCCCGTGTTGCT
Organism: Hydrogenophaga sp. 70-12; assembly: GCF_001897365.1. Classification (NCBI taxonomy): domain Bacteria; kingdom Pseudomonadati; phylum Pseudomonadota; class Betaproteobacteria; order Burkholderiales; family Comamonadaceae; genus Hydrogenophaga; species Hydrogenophaga sp. 70-12. The sequence goes on along the minus strand of NZ_MKSS01000025.1, from coordinate 957 downwards.
GATGAGGCGCAGCGCGATGCCGTCGTCGCTGCGCAGCCGCCGCAGGTGGGTGGGGGTGCCGGAGGGCGCGGGGCCCAGAAGCAGTTCGAGTGAGGTGGACATGGGCCGGTGGGGCGAGCGGTGTGACAGCGCTGCCGGCTCTGTGGCGCAGGGCTGGCCGGGGTTCCGGCGTGGGGCTGCGGGCGCGTGCTATGCCCATTTCTGCATAGGGGAGAAAACGGGGCCGGCGGCATCGCCGGCTGATCTAAGCTTCGGCTGGCTGCCCCTGCGGGCGGCGCAAAGGAGGCGGTCATGGGTGCGTACGACGACACCGTGCCCGGCCCGGTGGGCTGGACGACCGAGAACGCCCGAGAGCGGGCACACGATGTGGCGGACACCTTGCTGGCGCAGGCCCGGGAGTCGCTGTCCGTGGGCGACACCGAAGGCGCGACGCAGCGCTTCCTGCGGGCGGCCAGCCTGTTTTCCGCGCAGGGGCTGTCGGGCGATGCCGAGGCGGCCCGGCTGGCGGCCGTGGCCGCCCTGATGAACCACGACCCCCGGCGGGCCGACGAGCTCTGGCAGGGCCTGGCGGCGATCGGCGACAGCTCGGGCGACGCCGCCGCGCGGCGCGGCTTGCTGGGTGCGCGCCTCTCGCGGGCCCTGGGCGAGCGCGCCGAGGCCCTGCAGCGCCTGGACATGGCGCGCCGGGGCGCGCTGGAGGTGCGCGATGCCATCACCTACCTGGACGCCGTGAGCCAGGCCGCCGCCGTGCACGTGGAGCGCGGCGAGCCGGCTCAGGCCTATGAACGGCTGGCCATGGGTTGGGCCACGCTGGTGGACCTGGTGGGGCGCGAGGCCGCGGCGCGCTGGGTGCGGCCGCTCATGCTGGAGCTGCGCGCGGGCCTGGGCGAGGAGGTCTTCCGGCGCGCGCGCGCCGACTGCGAGCGCGCCTGGCGGGGGCCGCCCAACCCCGTGGAC
>NZ_MKSS01000024.1:0-26935 GCF_001897365.1 Hydrogenophaga sp. 70-12 | reverse complement strand
TCGGTGGCCATGGCGCTGGCCTGGCTGGCCGTGGTGCAGGCCGGGCTGGTGGTGGTCGCCACCATGCCGCTGCTGCGCGCCAAGGAGCTCCAGGGCATCATTCACAAGTCACAGCCCGCGCTGCTGCTGTGCGATGCCGCGCTCACCGGCGAGCTCGAGGCTTGCGGCAGCGCGCTGCCGCTGCTGCGCTTCAACACCGACGCCGCCGACGGCCTGGAAGCGCTGGCCGCGCGCCAGCCCGCTCAGGCCACGCCCTGCCCCACCGCGGGCGAGGACATCGCGCTGCTGGCCTTCACCTCCGGCACCACGGGCGTGCCCAAGGCCGCCGTGCACACGCACCGCGACGTGCTCGCCGCCTGCGAGTGCTGGCCGCGCCACGTGCTGCGCGCCACGCCCGACGACGTGGTGGTGGGCTCACCGCCGCTGGCCTTCACCTTCGGCCTGGGCGGCCTGCTGATCTTCCCGATGTGGGCCGGCTGCTCGGTCTACTTCCCCTCAATCGCCTACACGCCCGAGGCCATGGTCAAGCTCATCGCCGACAAGGGCGCGACCATCTGCTACACCGCGCCCACCTTCTACCGGCAGATGGCGCCCTTCGCGCAGCAGCACGGCATCGGCCGGCTGCGCCTGTGCGTGAGCGCGGGCGAGGGCCTGCCCGATGCCACGCGCCAGCTGTGGAAACAGGCCAGCGGCATCGAGATGCTCGACGGCATCGGCGCCACCGAGATGTTCCACATCTTCATATCGGCCGCGCCCGAGGCCGTGCGGCGCGGTGCCATCGGCACGGTGGTGCCGGGCTACACCGCGCGCATCGTGAACGACGCCGGCCAACCCGCGGCCGATGGCGAGATCGGCCGCCTGGCGGTGATCGGCCCCACCGGCTGCCGCTACCTCGACGAGCCGCGCCAGGCGCAGTACGTGCAAGGTGGCTGGAATTTCCCCGGCGACGCCTTCCAGCGCGACGCGGACGGCTACTACTTCTACCAGGCGCGCACCGACGACATGATCATCACGGCGGGCTACAACGTGGCCGGTCCCGAGGTCGAGTCCTCGCTGCTGGCGCACCCGGCCGTGGCCGAGTGCGGCGTCGTCGGGCGACCCGACGAGGAGCGCGGCCAGGTGATCGTGGCCTACGTGGTGCTCAAGCCCGGGCACGCGGGCGACGCGGCCATGGTCAAGGCGCTGCAGGACCACGCCAAGGCCAGCATGGCGCCCTACAAGTACCCGCGCGAGGTGGTCTTCGTCGAACGGCTGCCCCGCACCGAAACCGGCAAGCTGCAACGCTTCGCCCTTCGTCAAAACGCTTCCCCCGCCAAGGCCTGACACCATGCTGCAACACCTCCACCCCGACGGCTGGACGCCACCCAAGGGCTACGCCAACGGCATCGCCGCGCGCGGCACGCAGATCTTCGTCGGCGGCCAAATCGGCTGGAACAGCCAGCAGCGGTTCGAAAGCGACGACTTCATCGCCCAGACGCGCCAGGCCCTGCAGAACGTGCACGACGTGCTGCGCAGCGGCGGCGCCGGTCCCGAACACATGGTGCGCATGACCTGGTACATCCTCGACCGCGACGAGTACAACGCCCGCCTGCGCGAGCTCGGCGAGGCCTACCGCGCGGTCATGGGCAAGCACTTCCCCGCCATGACCTGCGTGGAGGTGCGCCGGCTGGTCGAGGCGCGCGCCAAGGTGGAGATCGAGGTCACGGCCGTGCTGCCGGACCCGGTGGGCCAGGCCGGCTGAGCCAGGGCCGGGCCTCAGCCCTCGCGGGCGCTGTCCGCCAGGTCGGGGGGCTGCGTGAAGCTCACCCGGCAGCCCTGGCCGGGCGAGGACTCGCAGCGCACGATGCCGCCGTGGCGCTCGATGATGCGGCGCATCAGCGCCAGGCCCACGCCCATGCCCTCGTAGTCGAGCGAGTGGTGCTGGCGCTGGAACAGCGTGAACACCTTGTCGGCCGCGCGCCGATCGAAGCCCACGCCGTTGTCGTTCACGTAGAACACCCGCGTGCCGTCGGCCCCTTCCTGCCAACCCACCTCGATCCGGGGTTCTTGCACCGAGCGCGTGAACTTCAGGGCGTTGTCGAGCACATGCGAGAAGGCCTGCGCCAGCAGCATCGGGTCGCCGCGCACCACCGGCAGGTCCGGGTCGATGCGCCACGCCACACGGGCCGCGTGGGGATGGCGGTTCAAATGCACCAGCAGGCCCTGCACCAGCGGCCCCAGCGGCACGGCCTGCGCCTCCACGCGCACGCGCGACAGGCGGGTGAAATCCAGCAGGGCATCGATCATGCCGCTCATGCCTTCGATGGCCTGCATCGCCGATTGGGTGTACTCCCGCTGCACCGGGTCGTCCACCTTCTCCGCGTGTTCTCGCATCAGCCGCAGGTAGCCCCGGGCGTGGCGCAGCGGCGAACGCAGGTCGTGCGACAGGATCTGCGCGAAGGCGTCCATGTCGCGCAGCGCCAGGCCCTGCGAGCGCGTGCGCGACTCCAGTTGCGCCTGCAGGTTCTCGGCGCGCGTGTAGGGCACCAGCGTCTCGCGGTCCTGCCAGCGAGACAGGTCGAGCACCATGGCGTCGAAGCCCAGGTACAGGCCGCTCGGATCGATCAAGGGCATACCGATGAGCAGGGCCGAGAAGCGCTCACCGGTATGGCGGTACAGGGCCAGCCGCAGTTCGCGCATCTGCCCCGTGTGCCGCAGGCCCTCGACGAACCCGTCCAGTGCCGCCACGCGCTCGTCGTGTTCGGAGATGCCCAGGAAGTGGGCCAGCGGCGTCATCGGATGGGCCTGGCCTTCGAACCACGCGTGTGCCGTGGTATTGGCGCTGTGCACCACGCCGTCGGCGGTGATCAGCAGCAGCGCGCAGGGCAACCGGTCGCCCGGGGGCAGCGGCCATTCGGCCACGGGTAACACGGACAACAAGGGACGGTTCGACACGGCAGGCACTCGCTCGGTGACAACTCGCCCTGGGGCGTGTTTGCCGCATCATGCAACGTTCGGCCAGACGGCACCAGCCCTGCCCCAGAAGGGACACCTGTCAATCCTGACGCCCCTTCCCCTGTCAGAACTGTCAGGTGCGCACGCGGCCGTCGCCGGTGAGCATCGACAGCTCGGAGAAGCGCGAGGCGACGTGGTTGTCGGCGCTCAGCGAGATGCTGAAACCGCCAAAGCTGGTGTCGCCGATGGCTTCGAGCCCGCTCACGAGCGTGCCCGCGCCGACGCGGCCGCCCGCGCGGCGCGCGCCTTCGGCCAGCAGGCGCGCGGCCAGAAAGCCTTCGAGGCTGGAGTAGTTGGGCTGCACCTTGTTGCCGCCGCGCGCGATCGCGTCGAGGAACTCGCGCGTGATGGGGCGCGCGGTGGAGAAGGGGTTGGGCACCACCTGCGAAATGGCCACGCCCGCGCCGTCCTTGCCGAGCGCATCGGCCAGGGCCTGCGTGCCGACGAAGGACACGTTGAAGAAGGTGCCGCCGAAGCCGGCCTTGCGCGCCTCGCGCACGAAGGCCGCGCAGGATGCGTAGGCACTGATCTGCACCACCGCCTGCGGCTTGGCCGCGACGATGGTGGCCACGGCCTGGGCGACGTCGACCGAGTTGCGCTCCACCGTGGCCGTCGCCTTGGGCTTGAGCTGGCGCTGCTGGAGCGCGAGCGTCACACCGTCCAGGCCGGCCTTGCCGTACGAGTCGTTCTGATGGAACACCGCGACATTGTTCAAGCCCAGGCCGGTCAGCTGGCGCACGATGAGCTCGGTCTCGTCGTTGTACGAGGCGCGCAGGTGGAAGGCCAGGCGGTTGAAGGGCTGGCGCAGGCCCATGGCGCCGGTGAAGGGCGCGATGAAAGGCGTGTCGGCCTTGGTGGCCAGCGGCAGCGCCGCCAGGCTCGTGGGCGTGCCGATGTAGCCGAACAACGCGGTGCAGCCACGCGAAAGCAGCTGGCGCGTGTTCTCGGCGCAGCGGTCGGGCTCGTAGCCGTCGTCGAGCTTCACGATCTCGACACGCTGGCCGTTCACGCCGCCTTGCTGGTTGAGGTGATCGAAGTACAGCTGCGCGCCCGCGTTGAACTGGATGCCCAGCTGGGCGGCCGGCCCGCTGAACGCGGCCGACTGGCCCAGCACGATGCGGTTGCTCTGCGCCAGCAGGGCCGGCGCGGCCAGGCTGGCGGCCCCACCGAGGGCGGTGGCGGCAAAGGCGCGGCGGGTCAGGCCAGCGATGGGGACAGGGCGCGGCGGGGAACGCATCGGACGGGCCTCCTGGGCGGTTCGGCCAGCGGGCTGGCAGATACCCTATATCGGTATGCAGACCTCGCGCATGCTACCGATCGTTGGCACGCGAGCGCTCACGCTCACCGGCCCAGGGTGACCGTTGATCGCGCGATGGCGGGGTGTCGGCCTAGAAGCGCCGCGTGAGCTCGACGCCCGCCGACAGCGAGCGCCCCGCGCCCGGCTCGAAGAAGCGGCCATTGCCTTCGTTGACGATGACCGAGCCTGCGTGGCGGCGGTCCGTCAGGTTGTCCAGGCGCAGGAACTGGCGCCAGGTCCAGGGCCCCGTGGATTGTTCGAAGCGCGCGCCCAGCGCGAACAGGGTGTAGGCCTCGGCCGCGTCGGTGTTGAGGTCGTTCACGAACACGCGTCCACTGCGCCGGGCCTCCAGCGTGAACACACCGCCCACGGGCGCGGCCCAGCGCGGCGTCCACGCCAGTTGCGCGAACACCTGTTGCGCCGGCAGGCCCGGCATGCGCCGGCCCGCGGGGATGGGGGTGGGCGGGTTCACGTTGGGGCACAGGGTCGCGGTGCAGGTGAGGAAGCCGTCGCGGTAGCGCGCGCTCATGGCGGTGTAGGCGCCCGTCAGTGCGAACTCGCCCAGGGCCCATTCACCGGCCAGCTCCAGGCCCTGGCGTTCGGTGCGGCCGGCGTTCTGGAAAGTGGAGCGCCCGCCGGTGTTGTTCTGCACCACGATCTCGTCGCGCGTGCGGATGTCGAACAGCGTGGCGTTCCACACGCCGTTGGCGTGGCGCCCACGCAAGCCGATCTCGGCGCTGGTGCTGCGCGCGGCGTTCAGGTCGGTGTTGAGGCCGGCGCCGCCGCCGCTGCGGTAGGCGGCCTCGTTGAGCGTGGGCGTTTCGAGCCCGCGCCCCACGCTGCCGAAGGCCTGCAGGTTCGGTGCGATGCGCCAGCGCGCGCCGACCACGGGCAGTGTGCCGCTGTAGCGCGCGCTGCCGCTGTCGTCGCCATTGCCGAGGAAGCGGTCGCTCGACTCGAAGTGCGTGCGCACACGGCGCACGCCGCCCTCGAGCGTCCAGTCCTCACGCGTCCACGCGGCGCGCAGATACGGGTCCAGCGTGTCGGCGCGGTTGCTCTCGTCGCGGCGCAGGATGCCTTGCACGCCCAGGGTGGTGCCCACGAAGTTGTTGTAGCCACGGCGCGCGTCGCTCTGGCGGTCCATGGCCAGGCCCGCGCTCAGGTCCAGCGCACCGCCCTGCCAATCGGTTTTCAGGCGCCAGCGCGCGTTGAAGCCCCAGTAGTCGCGGTCCAGGTCGATCACCCCGCCCGAGCTGCCCGGCGCGGCCTGCGCGCCGGTGGGAATGGACTGGAACTGCACCACGCGGCGCTGGCCCGCGTAGCCCATGAGCTCGATGCGGTGCCCACCGCCCAGCGACTGGTCCCAGGCCAGGCCGGCCTGCGTCTGCGACACCGACTTGCGCGTGTTGAAGGTGATCGCGCTGGCATCGGTCTGCCCGGGGTCGGCGTCGAACTGCGCGCGCGACAGGCCCAGGGGGTCGTACGAAAAGGCGCTCTGGCGGTTGAACACCAGCGTGGTGCGGCCGCCCTCGTGCGCGCGCGACAGCTTGGCATTGGCCGTGCTGCGCTGCGCGGCCGATTGCGGCCGCTGGCCGTCGGTCTCGAAACGGCCCACGTCGAGCAGATAGGACCAGCCGGGCGAGGCCGCCGTGCCGGTCTGACCCGCCACCTGCGTGGACAGGCGCCAGAGCCCATGGGGCCCGACGGCCAGGCCGGTCCGCCACTCGCCGGGGCGCGTGCCGTCCTGTGTGTAGAGCAGGATGGCGCCGCCGCTGGAGCCGCCGTACAGCGCGGCGAAGGGACCGCGAACCACCTCGATGCGGTCGGCGCTGCCCAGCGGGAAGTTGGCCGCCTGGCCCGATCCGTCGGGCGCGCTGGCGGGGATCCCATCGACGAACAAGCGCACGCCGCGCACGCCGAAGGTGGCGCGCACCCCGTAGCCGCGGATCGACACCTGCAGGTCCTGCGCGTAGTTCTCGCGCTGGCGAATGACCAGCCCCGGCACACGCCCCAGGCCCTCGGACAGGTTGATCTGCAATTGCACGTCGCGCAGCTCGCTGCCATCGATCACGTCCACGCTGGCACTGCCCAGCCAGCGCTGCGCGGCACTGGCGTTGCCCGTGATCACCACGGGCGCGAGCGCACCGCCATCGGGGGCGGGCACCGCCTGGGCCAGCGCGCCACCGCACAAGCAGAGCCAGGCGCCCGGCACGGTTCGACGAAGCGCCCTCATGGCCGCTGCACGCTCGGTGGCATGGCCAGGTACCAGGTGGCCAGGTTGTCGATTTCGGCACCGGTCAGGGGTTGGGCGATCACCGACATGGCGTCGTGCCATCGTTGGCCGCGACGTCGCTCCTGCCGGCCGTGCCATCGGCCTTGAGTCATGTGTCTCCTCGTTGGTGGCACCCGGTCGTGCCGGGCCGAACCATTGTGGGTGTGGTGTCCGCCGCGCCACAAGCGGCGGGGCAATACCCCACCCTCACCTACGCCCGTTGTGTGTCGAAACGGAACACCCTTCACCGCCACGCGCCCGCGGACAGGCCGCGCCAGGCCGGCGATGCGCCCCGGAAGCCGCGGCGCCTCGGGCGAGACCGGGCTGGGGCGCCGTGACGACAGGCGAACCCGAACAGATGGAACAATCGGGCACGCCCGCCGCGGTCCCCTCGGACCCCGGGCAGGAACCTGCGACATGAACCTTCATCCCCCCCGCGTCCTCAGCATCGCCGGCAGCGACTCCGGCGGCGGTGCCGGCATCCAGGCCGACCTCAAGACCATGAGCGCGCTCGGCTGCTTCGGCATGACCGCCATCACCGCCATCACCGCGCAGAACACCCAGGGCGTGCGCGCCATCCAGGCCCTGCCCCCGGCGCTGCTCGAACAGCAGATCGACGCCGTGGTGGAGGACATCGGCGTGGACGCGGTGAAGATCGGCATGCTGCACGACCCCGAGGTGGTGCGCGCCGTGGCGCGCGCCATCGACCGCCACCGCCTGGAGCGCGTGGTGCTCGACCCGGTGATGGTGGCCACCAGCGGCGACCGCCTCATCGCCCAGGAAACCGTGGCCGTGCTGGTGGCCGAGCTGTTTCCGCGCGCCACCGTGATCACGCCCAACCTCGACGAAGCCGGCTGGTTCGTGGGCCATGCCATCCCCGACGCCGACGCCCTGGAAGGCGCCGCGCACGAGCTGCGCGCCATGGGCGCGCGCGGCGTGCTGCTCAAGGGCGGTCACCTGAGCGGCCCGGTGCTCACCGACCTGCTGCTCGACGGCTCGGGCGTCGCGCGCTGGAGCGGCGAGCGCATCGACACACCGAACACCCACGGCACCGGCTGCACCCTGTCCAGCGCCATCGCCTGCGGCCTGGCGCGCGGTGACACCCTGCGCGAGGCCGTGGCCGCCGCGCGCGAGTACGTGCGCGCGGCACTGCGGGCCTCGGCCGGCTGGCGCCTGGGCCACGGCCACGGCCCGCTCGACCACGGCTGGGCCCAGCGGCGCTGAGCCGCGCTTGACCCCGGTCAACGTGGCGACACGCCAGCGGCGATAAGCTACGGCCGTCGATCACCCTTACAGGAGCCCGCATCCATGAGCAAGAAGACCGCCAAACCCGTCATGGCCGTGAACATCGGCATCAGCGAGAAGGACCGCGCCGCCATCGCCAAGGGCCTGAGCCACCTGCTGGCCGACACCTACACGCTGTACCTGACCACGCACAACTTCCACTGGAACGTGACTGGCCCCATGTTCAACAGCCTGCACACCATGTTCATGCAGCAGTACACCGAGCTGTGGAACGCGGTGGACCCGATCGCCGAGCGCATCCGCTCGCTGGGCCATGTGGCGCCCGGCAGCTACGCCGAGTTCGCCAAGCTCAGCTCGCTGCCCGACGCGCCGTCCGCGCCGCCCAAGGCGCTGGAGATGGTGGCCATCCTGGCCAAGGGTCACGAGGGTGCGGCGCGCACCGCGCGGGCCATGTTCGACCTGGTCGACAAGGCCAGCGACGAGCCCACCGCCGACCTGCTGGTGCAGCGCCTCACCGTGCACGAGCAGACCGCGTGGATGCTGCGCGCCCTTCTGGAAGAGTGAGGTCCGTGGCGCCGCCCGCGCCGCCGCGCGCGGGGCGGCTGCCCCACCACAGGGCCAGCGCCATCAGCGCCACGCCCACCAGCTGCCCCGGTGCGAGCCAGCGTCCATAGACCAGGGCGTCGCACACCAGCGTGGCGCCGGGGTAGACAAACTGCAGCAAGGCGGTGCGCGAGGTGGTCAGCCGGGCCATGCCGCCATAGATGAGCACATAGGCCAGCCCCGTGTGCACCACGCCCAGCGCCGCCAGCCAGCCCCAGGCCGGGCCCCAGGCGGGCCAGCCCGCCACCAGCACCCAGGGCCACAAGGCCAGCGCGCCCACGGCGCACTGCCACCAGGCCAGGGCCAGCGGCGGCACCGGCGTGCGCGCGCGCAGCAGCAGGCCCACCACTGTCTGGCCCACCACGGCCACCAGGCACAGGCCCACGCCGGCCATCGACACCGCGGCCCCGACCCCACCCACCAGGCCCGTGGCCAGCGACAGCCCCAGCAGGGCCAGCAGCGCGGCGGCCAGGCGGGCGCGCGGCAAGGGCTCGCCCAGCCACCAGGCGCCGGCCACCATCAGGCACAGCGGCTGCACGTGAAAGACCACCGTGGCCAGACCCACCGACAGGCGCTGGATGGCCGCGAAGAACACCACCCAGCTCAGCACCACCAGGCCGGCGGCGAGCGCCACGCGCCCCACCGTGCCGGCCGGCAGGCGCCACAGCGGCGCCCGCCGCGCGGCCCAGGCCCACAGCGTGAGCGCCAGCAGCCCGAAGGCGCAGCGGAACCAGGCGGCCGAGGCCGGGTCACTGCCCGACTCCAGCAGGAACACGCCCAGCGTGCCCAGGATGAGGCCGCCCGCGGCCATGCGCCAGGCGGCCAAGCGTTCCGTGTGTTCAGGGGCGTCCATGCCCGCACTGTGGGCTCCAGACAATTTTTCGAGAAGCGGATAATTCGCATGACTTTCATTCGATAACCAGATTCATGCGCGCCGACGACCTGCAGATCGACTGGCTCAAGTGTTTCGTCGCCGTGGTCGACGCGGGCTCACTATCGGCCGCCGCGCCCGAGGTGAGCCGCTCGCAGTCGGCGGTGAGCATGCAACTGCAGAAACTGGAGCGCGCGGTGGGCCGGCCGCTGCTGCTGCGCGGACCGCGCCGGCTCGAGCTCACGCCCGATGGCCAGGCCCTGCTGGGTTACGCGCGCCGCCTGCTCGACCTGCACGCCGAGGCCCGCGCCGCCCTGCGCCCCGACACCCTGATGGGCCGCGTGCACCTGGGTGTGCCGGACGACTACGCCGCGCGCTACCTCACCCCCGTGCTCAAGCGCTTCGCCGCGCGGCACGCGGCGGTGGAGATCGAACTCGATTGCGAGCAATCGACCCGGCTGATCCCGCGCGTGGCCCGCGGCGAACTGGACCTTGCCCTGGTCTCGCGCGACCACGCGCAGCGCGGCAGCCTGCTGTTCCACGAACCGCTGGTGTGGGTGGGCTCTCCGCAGTTCGACGTCTGGCGCCGCGACCCCCTGCCAATCGCGGTGTACGAGGACAGCAGCCTGGCGCGCAAGCACGCCCTGACCACGCTGTCGCTGCAGGGTCGCCGGCACCGGGTCGTGTACCACAGCTCCAGCCTGGCGGGCCAGATCGCGGCGGTGGAGAGCGGCCTGGCGGTGGCCGTGCTCACGCAGTGCAGCGCGCCACCGCACCTGCAGGTGCTGGGCCCCGAACACGGGCTCGGGCCGCTCGCGCCCATGGCCGTGGCGGCCTACCGCAGCCGCGCCTCGCGCGGCTCGCCCGCGGTGGACGCGCTGCACCGCGTGCTGGTGCAAACGCTGCGGCAGGCGGCGTGAGCCGGCGCCTCTGCCGCTGGCGCGCCGCGGCCGGCTTCACACAGGCCCGCCACAATGTCCGAGCATGACCGAGGCTTCACCCGATTCCCTGCCGCCCGTGCTCGCGGGACCCGTGCTGCGCCGCGTGCAGGCGCGGCGCATCGCCTGGTGGCTGGCCTGCAGCCAAGCCCCCGCGCGCGTGCGCCTCATCCTCCTGCCGGAGGATGGCCCCCCCACCACCCACAGCCCCGCCGTGCACACCCTGCGCGCCGGCAAGCGCCTGGCGATCCTGCTGGTCGATCTCGAACTCGACGCCGATCTGGTGCCCGGCGCCTGGACCGGCTACCGCTTTGAGTTCGGCCACGCCGACGGCACCTGGACCGCGCTCGACGACCCCGCCCTCAGCTACCCCGGCCGCGACACCCCGGGCCTGCGCTTCGCGCCCGAGGTGCGCGCGCTGCTGCATGGCTCCTGTCGCAAGCCGCACCACGCGGGCGGCGGCGACGGCCTGGCGCGCGCCGACGCGCACCTCGAGCAACTGCTGGACGGGGCGATCAGCGAGACCACGCCGTGGCCCTCCGCCCTGGTGCTCAGCGGCGACCAGGTCTATTGCGACGACGTGGCCGGCCCCATGCTGCGCGCCATCCACGGTCTCATGCGGCGCCTGGGCCTGCGCGAAGAGGCCATCGCCGGCGCCGAGGGCAGCGAGGTGCGCTGCACCAGCGACCTGCTTGCCCACCCCGACACCTACTACCGGCGCGAGCGGCTGCTGCCCCGAACGCCCAAGAGCGAGCGGCTGATCGACCTGGTGTTCGAGGGCGTGAAGAAGCCCATCTTCACCACCGACAACGCGCACAACCACCTCATCACCCTGGGCGAGGTGCTGGCCATGTACCTGCTGGCCTGGTCGCCCCTGCCCTGGCAGGGCCTGGACCTGTCGCCACCGCCCGGACTGGACGAAGAGAACGCCGAACGCTACGCGAGCGAATCGCGCGCCATCGCGGGTTTCCAGCAAGGCCTGGCCGCCGCACGGCGCGCGCTCGCCCACCTGCCCGTGGCCATGGTCTTCGACGACCACGACGTCACCGACGACTGGAACCTCAGCCGCGAGTGGGAGGACGTCGCCTACGGCCACCCGTTCTCGCGCCGCGTCATCGGCAATGCGCTCGTCGCCTATCTGCTCAACCAGGCCTGGGGCAACCGGCCCGAGGCCTTCGACGGCGACACGCTCCTGCAGCAGACGCAGGCCGCGCTCGACGAGCCCGGCGGTGGGGCGCACGAGGCGCTCATCGAGCGCTTGCTGCACTGGCGCGACTGGCACTACGTGTGGCCCACCACGCCGCCGCTGATGGTGCTGGACAGCCGCACCCACCGCTGGCGGTCCGAGGTCTCGCCGCGCCGGCCCTCGGGTCTGATGGACTGGGAAGCCCTCACCGATCTGCAGCAGGCCCTGCGCGGCCACCCCGCCGTGCTGCTGGTGGCCTCGGCCCCCATCTTCGGCGTCAAGCTCATCGAAACGGTGCAACGGGTCTTCAGCTTCTTCGGCCACCCGCTGCTGGTGGACGCCGAGAACTGGATGTCGCACCCCGGCGCGGCCAGCGCCATGCTCAACATCTTCCGCCACCCGAAGACGCCCCAGACCTTCGTGGTGCTGTCGGGCGACGTGCACTACTCCTTCGTCTACGACGTGCAACTGCGCCCGCGCGGGCGGCGCCAGACCATGGACCACCCGGGCCCGCACATCTGGCAGATCTGCAGCAGCGGCTTGCGCAACAGCTTCCCCGATGGCCTGCTCGACAAGCTCGACCACCTCAACCGCTGGTTGTTCTCGCCGCGCTCGCCACTCAACCGCTTCACGCGGCGCCGGCACATGAAGGTCACGCCGCGCAAGCCAGAGGGCACACCACACGGCCGGCGCCTGCTCAATGGCAGCGGCATCGGCCTGGTGTGCTTCGACGAACACGGTGCGCCGGTGCGCATCCGCCAACTGCTCTGCGACGGCCGCGACGTGGATTTCGTGCCGCGCGAAGCGGAGGCGCGCGAGGACTGATCCCCCGCGGGCGCCCCTCCGCCGATCCGCCCGGCGCGCCCCGTGATCCCCTTCACGGGACACCGACCGCCCACTGCGCTAAGGTCGATGGGCCATGGAAAACGCTTTCGAGAAGCTCGTCGCCGTCTGCGAGCGCATGCGCCACCTGACCGGCACGCTGGAGACCATCCGCAACCTGCTGATGGCCGACGTGATGACCAGCAGCGGCGATACCCGCGCCGCCATGGGCGACACCCAGGAAACCGCGCGCGGCCTGTTCATCCACGCCATGGGCCTGCGCCAGCGCGCCGGCACCGACCTCGAGGGCACGGTGCAGCTCATCGCCGCCGACACCGACCCCCAGCACGCCGCCCAACGCCAGGAATGGCTGCAGCTCTGCCGCGACCTCGCGGGCACGCTGCAGGGCATCGATGGCGTGCTCACCGAGCTCGAACAACACTTCCGCCGTTGAACCGTGCACCATTCGCCGTTTTGGTGAATAATGATTTGCATGTGCACATATCCGCGAATTACAAATTCGGCCGGCGTCGCCGCGCGTGCGCGCCGCCCGGGAGGCGGTCATGCACGATGAATGGAAGGAGCCGGCCCGCGCGCTGGCCTGGGCCGTGGAGCAGCTGCGCCCACCCCGCGTGCCGCTGGAACGCCTCTCCATGCACCTCAGCACCCGCCCGCACGACGCCAGCGGCGAGGTGGTCCAGGGGCGCGGCATGCCCGACACCGAGGCGCCGCGCGGGGAGCGCCAGGGCGTGCTGCGCCTGTACGCCGAGGCCGTGCTCTTCCTGGTGGTCGAGCTGCGCGCCGAGCCGTCGCGGCGCCTGCCCGGCCGGGTCCAGCTCTCGCTGCCCGACCTGGACGCGCGCGGCGCCGCGGTCCTGGGCAACGCCGCCTGGGTGGTGGCGCGCCGCGCCGTCGCCCACCACGGCCAGCTGTGCGGCACAGTGGTGCCCGCCACCGGCGAAGCCGATGGCGATGCCCGCCCGCTGGAGCCCGGCGGCCCCACCATCCGGCTCGACCTGCAGCGCCTGCTGGCCTTCGAGGAACTGGGCGCGCGCATCGAACGCGCCGCCACCGAGGGCGATCCGCAGGAGCTGCATTGGCGCTACGAGCGCAGCCGCCTGCAGGACGTGTTCCGCCGCTACCCCTGCCCGCCCGAACTGTTCGAGCAGTTGTGGACCGCCTACCGCAGCTTCGTGGACGGCCTGGGCCCGGTCGCCAGCTTCGAGCAGTTCTACACCGCCCGCATGTGCGCCGGCGGCTTCCTCGAGATGCGCGCCAACAGCGCCTTCGGCCTGCTCGAGCCCCTGCGCGCCTGAGGCCGGTGCGCCGCGCCGCTCGTCCGCCAGCGGCCTGGCCGCGGCGTCGGCGCTCACTAACTCACTTTGTTGAAAGTAAACTCCGCGAAGTGGGAAGTCCACAAGACCCGAGCCGCCCGGGGCCACACCCCGGCAAGACGAGACATGAACGCAACCGCCTTCAAGCGACCCCTGGTCGATCTGTCCCGGCCACGCGCCCAGCGGCCCATGATGGGGCTGGACATCGAGGAATGGCGCGGCGAGAACAACCTGTCTAAGCACGACGCGCAGTACGCGCTGGGGTTCCGCAACTCCAACCACTACAACAAGATGTGCGCCCTGCCCCTGCTGCCCGAGGCGCTGGAGCTGCTCATCCGCCTGTACGAGGAAATCCCGCGCGAGCGGGGCTGGGCGCGCTACTCCATCAAGGAACTGTTCCACCTCATGTACGACCCGGCGCTGGCGCCCTTTCTTGGCACCGAGCTGGAAACCTGGGCGCGCGTGGACCTGGGCACACGCTTCGCCAAGATCTTCGGCCGCTCTTCGGCGCGCCAGTACCAGTGGCTGTCCGACGACCGCCGCCGCAACGACACCGACCTGCCCGCCTACGCCGTGATCGAGTGCATCCTGAGCAAGCTCAAGCAGGTGGACGATCCGCGCGAGGTGCTCGAGCGCGTGGCGAAGAAGGTCTGGGCCCTGCGCGGCGTGGACCTCGACACCGAATTCCGCATCCCCACGCCTGAGCACCCGCCCACGCGCGAGAAGACCGGACGCAAACCCGGTGTGAAATCGAAGAAGGCCGCCGCCCCGGCGGCCTCCGCCGCGCGCCAGGCCGCGGCCCGCCGGGCCTGAGCGCCCCCACGACAACGGAGACGCGCATGGTGGCCAAGCAACGCGACATGGTGCAGCTGTCCTTCCTGGCCCACACGCGCGACGTGCCCGAGCGCATCCGCCTGCGAGACTGCGGCCTGGGCTTCGCGGGCCAAAGCACCGAACGCTCGGCCGGACTCATCACCGGGGTCTACGGCGCCAGCGCCAAGCAGGCGGCGCTGGTGGCCGCCGCGCGCTGGACGCAGGAGCACCAGCGCGCGGCCGGACTCAACCGCGTGCTCATGGTCGACCTGAACTACCGCGTGGACAACTTCCACCTCACGCGCGAACAGGCGCGCCGCGACACGGTGCAGGAGACCGGCTGGATCCATTTCGACCGCATCGGCGCCGCGCTGCGCGACGAGCTGCGCGACCAGTGGGTGGAGTGGATCGTGCGCGACACCGGCACGCGCCGCGCCGCCGTGGCCGACGACTCCCTGGTCGATCTGGCGCTGAAGTTCCCCGACTGCGTGGCCAAGACCTTCCAGCACGAGAAGGCCGTGCGCTGCATCGTGCACCCGGTCAACCCGGCCATCGACCCTTCGATCGTGCTCTGGGCCGCCACCCTGCGCTACGACAAGAAGCGCTTCGAGGACGCGAGCGTGCGCTTCTTGCCGCACGTCCAGATCCAGCTCTGAGCCCGCGCCGGGCGTCGGCGCCGCGCCGCACGGCCGTCGCCGTCAGGCGCCTGCGTCCCACCGTTCATCCCACCGGCACCGCTGGCGCGTGGCCGTTCGCTTGACGCGTCATCCGTCCATATTACGATTCGCGACAATACATTTCCACAAATCACAAATAAACCTTCCAGGGGCCCCACTTGAACCCGTCGATGCTCTCCTCCATTCAGGCCAGCCTGCAGCAGATGCAGGCCGCGCAGGCCCAACTCGCCGAGGTGCTGCCGTCGGGCGCCGCCCAGGGGCCGTCCTTCACCCAGCACGTGGGCGGCCTGCTGCGCGCCGCGGACGACAAGGGCCACGCCGCGCAGGCCGCCGTCGGTGCGGTGGAGAGCGGCCGCAGCGACGACCTGGTCGGCGCCATGCTCAAGAGCCAGGAAGCCAGCCTCAACTTCAACATGATGATGCAGGTGCGCAACAAGGTCGTCGGCGCCTTCGACGAGCTCATGAAGCTGCCGATCTGAGCGCCGCATGGGCCACGTCTCGCACATCCTCCCACCGGCCGCGGGCGCGCGCCTGTCCGCGCTCGACCCCTGCGAACTCGGCCGTCCCATCCACGCCCTCGACTCGCTGTTCCAGCTCACCCAGCAGGACCTGGACCACGGCCTGGCCACCGCCTTCCCCGGTCGCGTGGGCGCACCGGTGCGCCTGGGCGGCGTGTCGCACGGCCGGTCCACCCCCATCGAAACGCCGCTGCGCTGGGCCAGCTACCACAGCCACCTGGGCCGCAGCGCCTTCGCCATCGAACGCTCCGCCCTCACCGCCCTGCTGGCGCGCCGCTACGGCTCCAGCGACTGGGCGCTCGGCGCGCGCTGCGTGCCGGCGCTGGAGACCGCCACCGAGCAGCGCCTGGCCGCCCAGCTCGGCCAGGTGCTCACCGAAGCGCTGGTGCACCGCATCGGCGGCGGGTCCGCGGCCGAGGGCGATCCCTCCCCGCGGCTCGAACAGAACCTGTCCAGCGCGCGCTGCCCCATCAGCGGGCCGGTGATGTTCCTGTGGGCGCAGGTGCTCGCGGGCGCCGAGCCCCTGGGCCTGGTGGTGTTCGCCCTCGACAGCGACACCCTGGCCGCCGCGCTGCGCCAGCTCGCCCCCGCGCGCCGCCAGGGCGCGGCCCGCCCGGCCGACAGCGCCGCCCTGCGCCGTGCGCTGCCGCTGCGCCTGGACGTGCGCCTCGCGCAGAAGACCTTGCCCCTGGGCGAGCTGCTCGGCCTGCGGCCCGGCGACGTGCTCCCCATCCCGCTGGAAAGTGCCACCGTGCGCATCCAGGACAAGCCCGTGCTCAAGGCCCTGGTGGTCGAGCACAAGGGCCGCCTGTGCCTGACCCAACTGCAGGAAGTCTGACCATGTCCATTGATTCCCCCGCCCTCGACGCCCTGAGCGCCGCGCCCGGCGGCGACGACGCCTTCGCCGCCGTGATGCAGGAGATGGCCAGCGCCGGCCAGGCCGAGACGGCGCCACCCGCGCCGGCAGCGGCGGCGGCCCTGGGCCTGGGGCGGCTCATGCGCCGCATCCCCGTCACGCTCACGCTGGAACTCGGCTCGGCCGAGGTCTCGCTGGAAGACGTGGCCCAGCTGCGCCCCGACAGCGTGGTCGAGCTCGACGTGCTCGCCGGCGAACCGCTCACCATGAAGATCAACGGTGTGGCCATCGGCAAGGCCGAGGTGGTGGTCAGCGGCGAGAACTACGGCCTCAAGGTCCTCGAAGTGAGCGGCCTGGACCTGGACAGCTTCGCGCCATGAGCCCCATCGCCCGCCCGCGCGGCGCGGCGCGGCTGGCGCTCGCCGCCGGCAGCGCCGCACTCGCTTTCGCCGCCCTCGCCTGGCCCGAGGGCGCGCTGGCGCAGGCGGCGAACACGGCGGGCGGCGGCCTGCAGGTTTTCAGCAGCACCACCCACGGCAACACCACCGACTACACCGTCCGCACGCAGATCCTGATCGTCATGACCCTGCTGGGCCTGCTGCCCGCCATGGTCCTGATGATGACCAGCTTCACGCGCTTCATCATCGTGCTCTCACTGCTGCGCCAGGCCCTGGGCCTGCAGCAGGGCCTGCCGGCGCGCGTGCTCACCGGCATCGCGCTCATCCTCACCCTGCTGGTGATGCGCCCCGTGGGCGAGCGCATCTGGACGGAGGCCATGCTGCCTTACGACCAGGGCAGCATCGGCCTGCAGGAAGCGCTGCACCGGGCCGAGGCGCCGCTCTCGCGCTTCATGCTCGCGCAGACCAGCCAGGCCTCGTTGCAGCAGATCGCCACGCTCTCGGGGGCGCCCGAGGTAAGCGACCCGGCCCAACACCCCTTCACCGTCAAGCTCGCCGCCTTCGTGCTGAGCGAGCTCAAGACGGCGTTCATGATCGGCTGCATGCTCTTCATCCCCTTCCTGGTCGTCGACCTGGTGGTGTCCTCGGTGCTGATGGCCATGGGCATGATGATGCTGTCGCCGCTGGTGATCTCGCTGCCGCTCAAGCTGCTGCTCTTCGTGCTGGTGGACGGCTGGACCCTCACCGTGAACACGCTGGTGACCAGCGTGCGCGCGATCTAGGGGCGATGCGATGACACCCGAGATCGCCGTCGAACTGGTGGCCGAGTGCCTGAAGCTGGTGGTGCTGATCGTCACCGTGCTGATCACGCCCAGCCTGGTCGTGGGCGTGCTGGTGAGCCTGTTCCAGGCCGCCACGCAGATCAACGAACAGACCCTGAGCTTCCTGCCCCGCCTGCTGGTCACGCTGGCGGCCATCATCGTCATGGGCACCTGGCTCACCAGCAAGCTCATGGACTACGCGCGCGCCATCTTCGAGCGCGCGGCTCAGCTGGCGCTCTGAGTCCGGGCGCCGCGCATGGAACCCGTCTTCGGCCAACTGCTCGCCACGCTCATGGCGCTGTGGTGGCCCTTCGTCCGGGTGCTGGCCGTCCTCAGCTTCATGCCCGTGATCGGCGACAACCTGGTGCCCGTCACCGTGCGCGTGCTGCTGGCGCTGGCGCTGGCCGTGGTGCTGTTGCCGGTGGCCGCGCCGCCGCAGCCGGTCTCGCCGTTCTCGCTGCTGGGCATCGTCACCACCGTCGAACAGGTGGCCATCGGCCTGATCATCGGCCTCGGCTTCCAGATGGTCATGGCCGTGTTCGGGCTGCTGGGCTACATGGCCTCCAGCCAGATGGGCCTGGCCATTGCGCAGATGAACGATCCCATGAGCGGCGCCTCCTCCGACGTGGTGAGCGGGCTCATCTACGTGCTCACCATCCTGATCTTCTTCGCCGTCGACGGCCACCTGGTCTTCAACGGCGTCGTGGGCGCCAGCTTTCGCGCCTGGCCGGTGGGCGCGGGCATCCCCGCGCAGGCCCTGGCGGTGCTGCCGCTGCAGGTGGGCTGGGTGTTCTCGGCTGCGCTGCTGCTCGCGCTGCCGGTGATTTTCTCGGCCCTGGTGGTGCAGATCGGCTTCGGCTTCCTCAACCGCGTGGCGCCCACCTTCAATCTGTTCTCCCTGGGCTTTTCGCTCATCATCGTCTTCGGCCTGTTCGTGCTCGCGGGCATGCTGCGGCTCATTCCCCAGCAATACGTCCAGCTCACCACCCGGGTGCTGGAAATGCTGGAACAGCTCATGCGAGGCTGAACGGTGTCCCAGGACCAGACCGGCGACAAGACGGAAGCGGCCACGCCGCAGAAGCTGCGCAAGGCGCGCGAGCAGGGGCAGGTCGCGCGCTCCAAGGACTTGGCCACCGCCGTGGGCCTGGTGGTCTGCCTGCAGGCCATCGTGCTGCTGGCGCCGGGCTACCTGGCCGATTTCCGCCGCCTGTTCGCGCTCGGCTTCGTGGTGGCCGATGGCGACGGCGCGCTCGACAACCTGTTCTCGCACGCCTTCGTTCCGGTGATGCTGCTGCTGGCCAAGATGCTGCTGCCGCTGTTCATCATCCCGCTGTGCGTGCTGATCGCCTCGCTGTTTCCCGGCGGCTGGGTGCTGAGCGCCCAGAACCTGATGCCCAAGCTGGAGCGGCTCAATCCCTTGAGCTACTTCCAGCGCATCACCAAGCCCAAGCACCTGGCCGACTTCGCCACCACCGCGCTCAAGGCCTTCACGCTGTTCGGCGTGCTGTACTGGGTCATGAGCGGCAGCCTCGGCGGTTTCCTTCGCCTGAGCGCGCTGCCGCTGGGCGAGGCCTTGCCGCAGGCCTTCTCACTGGCGCAGGCGGCCGTGTTCTCGCTGGTGGCGGTGTTCGTGCTCTACGCGCTCATCGACGTGCCCGTGCAGCGCCTGGTCTATCTGCGCGAGCAGCGCATGAGCAAGCGCGACATCAAGGAAGAACACAAGACCACCGAGGGCCGGCCCGAGGTGAAACAGCGCATCCGCCAGATCCAGCAGCAGATCGCGCGCCGCGGCGTGCGCAAGACCGTTCCCACGGCCGACGTGGTAATCGTCAACCCCGAGCACTACGCCGTCGCCATCAAGTACGACACCCACAAGGCCGACGCGCCCTACGTGGTGGCCAAGGGCCTGGACGAAATGGCGCTGTACATCCGCCGCATCGCCGAGGAGGCGGGCGTCGAGGTGCTGCGCCTGCCGCCGCTGGCGCGCGCCGTGTACCACACCAGCCAGGTGCGCCAGCAGATCCCCGCCGCGCTGTACCAGGCGGTGGCCGTGGTGCTGCGCCACGTTCTCGCCCTCAAGGCGTTCCGCCAGGGCCAGCGCCGCAGCGAACCCCACCTGCCCCATGACCTCGACGTGCCCGCCCACCTGAGCGGCGACGGACCGACATGAACCCCATGAACACCCTGTTCAACGACCTGAAACAGCTGCGCGTGGCCGCGCCGCTGCTGCTCATGGCCCTGCTGGCCATGATCATCCTGCCGCTGCCGCCGCTGCTGCTGGACGTGCTGTTCACCTTCAACATCGTGCTCGCGATGATTGTTCTGCTGGTGGCCGTGAACGTGCGCCGCCCGCTGGACTTCTCGCTCTTCCCCACGGTCATCCTGGGCGCCACGCTGCTGCGCCTGATGCTCAACGTGGCCTCCACGCGCGTGGTGCTGCTGCGCGGCCACGAAGGCACCGACGCCGCCGGTTCGGTGATCGAGGCCTTCGGCCACGTCGTCATCGGCGGCAACTTCGTCGTCGGCATCGTGGTGTTCGTCATCCTGATGATCATCAACTTCCTGGTGGTCACCAAGGGCGCCGAGCGCATCTCCGAGGTGTCGGCGCGCTTCACGCTGGACGCCCTGCCCGGCAAGCAGATGGCGATCGACGCCGACCTCAACGCCGGCCTCATCAACCAGGAGGGCGCGCAGACCCGCCGCAAGGAAGTGTCGGCCGAGGCGGACTTCTATGGCGCCATGGACGGGGCCTCCAAGTTCGTCAAGGGCGATGCCATCGCCGGCATCCTGATCCTCATCCTCAACATGGTTGGCGGCGTGCTCATCGGCGCGCTCATGCACGGCCTGAGCCTGGGCGAGTCCTTCAAGCTCTATGCGCTGCTCACCATCGGCGATGGGCTGGCCGCGCAGATCCCGGCGCTGCTGCTGTCGGCCGCGGCCGCCATCATCGTCACGCGCGTCAGCGACGCGGGCGACATCGAGAAGCAGGTGGGCCAACAGCTGCTGGCCTCGCCCAACGTGCTGTATGGCGTGGCCGGCCTGCTCCTGGTGCTGGGCCTGGTGCCCGGTATGCCGACGCTGATGTTCCTGGCCTTCTCGGGCGTGCTGGGCTACGTGGCCTGGCGGCTCGGCCAGCGCCAGGCCGTGGCGCCACCGCCCAAGCCCGATGCGCTGCAGGCCGCGCTGGTCACCGAGGCCGCGCCCGACATCGACTGGAAGAGCCTGCCCGTGGTGGACCCGCTGGCCGTGGCCGTGGGCTACAAGCTGGTGGGTCTGGTGGACCCCTCGCAGGGCGCGGCGCTGACCAAGCGCCTGAAGGGCGTGCGCCAGACGCTCAGCGAGTCACTGGGCATCGTGCTGCCGCCCATCCGCACGCGCGACGAGCTGGGCCTCAAACCGACGCACTACCAGGTGCTGCTGCACGGCAGCGTGATGGCCTCGGCGGAGGTCTTTCCCGAGCGGCTCATGGCCATTCCCTCGCCCCAGGTCTATGGCGAGATCGACGGCATCCCCGGCGCCGATCCCTCGTTCCAGATGCCCGTGGTGTGGATCGAGGCGGCGCACAAGGCGCACGCCCTGGGCATGGGCTACCAGGTGGTGGACGTGCCCACCGTCGTCGCCACGCATGTGACCAAGCTGATCCGCGACAACCTGCCCGAGCTGTTCCAGCATGAGGACGTGCCCGCCCTGCTGGAGCGCTGCGCCGCGCAGGCCCCCAAGCTCGCGGCCGCGCTGGAGAAGGCCTACAGCCCCAGCCTGCTGCTCAGGGTGCTGCGCACCCTGTTGCAGGAGGGCGTGTCGCTCAAGGACATCGTTCCCCTGGCCACCACGCTGCTGGAGAACGCCGAACTCACCAAAGACCCGATCCTGCTCGCCGCCGAGGCCCGCCTGACCCTGCGCCGCCAGATCGTGGCCCAGGCCTGCGGCCAGACCGGCGAGGTCAAGGCCTTCAGCCTGGGCAGCCCCCTGGAGGACCTGCTGATGCGCGCGCTGAGCCAGGCCACGCAGGGCGGCAAGGCGGCGCTGGACAACTTCCCCATCGAGCCCAACCTGCTCACCCAGCTGCAATCGCACCTGCCGCTGGCGCGCGAGCAGATGAAGCAGATGGCCGCGGCCCCGGTGCTGATGGTGCTGCCGCAGTTGCGCCCCGTGATGGCGCGCTACGCGCGGCTGTTCGCGCCCGGCCTCCACGTCCTTTCATACAACGAAATGCCCGACAGCCGAAGCGTGGTGGTCGTGGGCTCAATTGGTTGAGCCCGCAACCGATATACATCTTTCTCAACCCGAAACCGGATTTCCATGTTCAAGAACATCAACATCGGCCCCCGCCTCACGATCGGCTTCGCCACCGTGCTGGCTCTGCTGGTCGGCACCACCGTGCTGGCCTGGGTGGGTCTCAACTCCGCCCTGCGCGCCACCGAGGACATTGTCTCGGTGCAGCAGCGCCTCAACCTGACCACGGAATGGGCCGCGCAGACCACCTTGAACGTGAACCGCGTGATGGCGCAGGCCATGTCGCGCAACGACCCGCGCGTGGTCCAGCACTTCGAACCCCTAATGGCCCAGTCGTCCAAGGACGTCGCCGAGCTGCAGAAGGGGCTGGAGGAGCGCATCACCAGCGAACAGGGCAAGGCGCTGCTCGCCGCCATCAATGAGAAGCGCAACGCCTACCTGGCGGTGCGCAAGCGCTTTTTCGACGCGCTGCAGATGGAGGACTACGCCGGCGCGCAGGACATCCTGGACAAGGAGCTGCCGCCCGCCGTCGAGGCCTACAGCGCCGAGCAGCAGAAGATGATCAGCGGCCAGCGCGCGCTGATGGAGCAGACCGCCACCAGCTCGCGCGCCGCGGTCACGCGCCAGATCACGCTGCTGGCTGCCCTGGCGGTGTGCGCCGTCGCGCTGGCCGCCTTCGTGGCCTGGGCCATCACGCGCTCGGTCACCGAGCCGCTGAAGGAGGCCCTGAGCGCCACCGACGCCGTGGCCGAAGGCGACCTGACCCGCGAAGTGCGGGTGGACCGCCAGGACGAACTCGGCCGCCTGCTCGGCGGGCTCTCGCGCATGCGCGAATCGCTGGTGAAGACCGTGGGCCAGGTGCGCGCCGCCACCGACAGCATCAACACCGCGTCGGCCGAGATCGCCTCGGGCAACCAGGACCTATCGAGCCGCACCGAGCAGACCGCCAGCAACCTGCAGGAGACCGCGGCCAGCATGGAGCAGCTCACCAGCACCGTGCGCCAGAGCGCCGACGCCGCGCGCCAGGCCAACCAGCTCGCCAGCACGGCCGCCGAAATCGCCCAGCGCGGCGGCAGCGTGGTGACCGAGGTGGTGAGCACCATGGACGAAATCAACCAGGCTTCGCGCAAGATCAACGACATCATCGGCGTCATCGACGGCATCGCTTTCCAGACCAACATCCTGGCCCTCAACGCCGCCGTGGAAGCGGCGCGCGCGGGCGAACAGGGCCGCGGCTTCGCGGTGGTGGCCGGCGAGGTGCGCAACCTCGCGCAGCGCAGCGCCGAGGCGGCGAAAGAGATCAAGGCCCTGATCGGCGCCAGCGTGGACAAGGTGGAGGCCGGCAGCCAGCTCGTGGCCAACGCGGGCGACACCATGCAGCAGATCATGGGCTCGGTGCAGCGCGTGACGGACATCATCGGCGAGATCTCGGCCGCCGCCGGTGAGCAAAGCGACGGCATCGGCCAGGTCAACACCGCCGTCAGCCACCTGGACCAGATGACGCAGCAGAACGCCGCGCTGGTGGAACAGAGCACCGCCGCCGCGCAAAGCCTGCGCGACCAGGCCACGCGGCTGGCGGAGGTGGTGCAGGTGTTTCGCCTGCGCAGCCCGGCGGCCTGAGCGGGCGCGGCCGCACCCGGCGGGGGGCGGCCTTTCGCGCGGGCCAGCGGATGGGTGGCAACCCGCGCCCGGGGCTCAGGCCGGGCCGGGCGGCGACGCCGCCGGCTCCATGCCCACCGGCCAGATCTGCATCAGCGCCGTGGTGAATTCGGCCCCCACCTGCAGCAGCGCCGAGGACACCGGCCCCGGCCGGTAGCCCATGCCGCTGGCGGGCACCGCCGTCAGTGGCGCGCCCAGCTGCACCACGGCCGGCGCCGCGCCCGCGCGGCCCATGGCCGCCACGATGTCGGGCAGCACCACGCGCAGCAGCTCCAGGTGCTCGGGCTGGCGCGGCAATACCGCCAGGGCCAGGCGCGACTGGCGCCAGCACAACTGCAGCAGCACCTGCCCGCCACCCGGCAGGCCCAGTTCCAGTTCCAGGCCGGCTTCGGTCTGCGGCGGGTGCGCGGCCAGCGCCGCCTCGCGCGCCCAGGGACGGCGCGCGGCCACGCGCAGCGCCACCGCCAGGCTGCCCAGCGAGTACAGGTGGAACACCCAGTGCGGCACCGGCTCGGACGCCGCGCGCAGGGCCACGCCCTCGCCCGGCGGCGCCGCCGGGGGCAGGCGCGCGGGGCCTTCCATCAGGGCCAGGCTGCGCAGGCCCAGTTCCATGTGGCGCGAGGACAGGATGGCGCGCCACGCCGCCGCGAGTTCGGCGGCGGACGGCAACCGCCACTGGTGCAGGCGCTGCGCGGCCTGGTCCGGGCGCATCGCGGCCACGTCCTCCGGCTGCGCGGCGGTGTCCGCGCGCGCCGGCACCGGCGGGCGCAGCACCCACTCCAGTTCCAGCGCGGGCTCGGTGGCGCGCACCTGCATCCAGAGCATGTCGCCCAGTCGCAGGTGGCGCGACCAGCCTGCGCCATCGGCCAGGCGCCAGCGGCGGCCCTGGTCCTCGCTCAGCAGCACGCCGTCGCCGTCGTGCCCGTCGAAGCGCATGCGCAGGCGCTGGCCCACCTCGGGTGGTGCCGGGCGCACGGGCGCTTCCGGCGCGCGGGCGCTGAGGGCGGGGGCGGCGTGGACGCGCTCGAGGTTCATGGGTCAGGCCAGGCAAGGAACGGCCGACGCCGCTCCACGGACTCGGAGGGGTGAAGACAAAAGGCCAGCCGGGTCGCGGCTGGCCTTGCTGTGCGAAGGCCGCGGAGGCGGCCCCTGCGGCGCTTACTGCACCAGCGACATGACCAGCTGCGACATGCTGCTGCTGGAGCGCAGCATCGAGGTGCTGGCCTGCATGAGCATCTGGTTCTTGGTCATGTTGGCGGTCTCGCTGGCGTAGTCCACGTCCATGATGCGGCCCTTGGACTGCTCGGTCTGCATGCGCATGTTGCCGAGGTTGTTGAAGACGCTTTCCAGGCGGTTGCTGGCGGCGCCCATCTGGGCGCGCAGCGCGCCGATGGTGTCCAGCGAGTCACCAATGGTGTCGATGATGGTGTTGGCGGCGGCCGAGGTGGCGATTTCGGTGCCCGGGGCGGCCGGGTCGGCGCCGGCGGCATAGGAAGCGGCCAGGCCGTCGAGGGCCGTGGTCAGGTCGCCCAGCGCCGTGGACACGTCGACTTCCATCGTCTCGCCCGTCGAGGCGCCGATCTGGAAGGTCACGGCGGCGGACAGCTTGCCGCCCGTGCCGTCGGTGGTGGTGCCGCTGGAGAAGGAGCGCTCGCCGGCGAAAGCCGTGTTCTTGATGATGTTGCCCAGTTCCTCGCCGAGCTGGTCGTATTCGGCCTGCAGGGCGTCGCGGTCTTCCTGGGTGGAGCTGCCGTTGGCGGCTGCGGTGGCCAGGTCCTTCATGCGCGTCAGGATGTTGCTCATCTCTTTCAGGCCGCCTTCGGCGGTCTGCATCATCGAGATGCCGTTCTGCGTGTTGCGCATGGCCACGGTGATGCCGCGCGCCTGCGCGTTCATGCGGGTGGCGATCTGCAGGCCGGCGGCGTCGTCCATCGCCGAGTTGATGCGGTAGCCGGTGCCCAGACGGGTCAGCGAATTGCTCAGGGACTTCTGGACGCCGCCGAGGGCGTTCTGGGTGCTCAGCGAAGCGGCGTTGGTGTGCAGACTCAGCATGGTGGATTTCTCCTGTGGGCTGTTGGTCGGGTCCGTCGGGTATCGACGTCCTCCCCCCTACTGAGCGACCACCGCGCGGGGAACCTTAAGCGCGAAACCGAAAATTCTTAGCGCGCCGCGCGCTCAGCCCAGCAGCGAACGCACGCGCTCGCGGCTGATGCCCGCCACCGTCGGGGCCACGGCCTCGAAGCGCGCGTAGCCGGCCTCGGCCAGGCGCCGCGCGAAGCCGTCGGCCAGGGCGCGCGCGCGCTCGGGTGTGGTGGCCGCGGCGCCGCCGACCGGGGCCAGGCCCTGCTGCTGTTCGACCAGCAGGGCCTGCGCGCGCTGCTGCGCGCCGGCCACGGCGGCGATGCCCGCGGTCACGCGGCCCAGGGCCTCGCGCAGCGCGGCAGGCTCGGCGCCCGGTGCCTCGAACACGGCCTCGCCCAGCGCCGGGGGCAGCACCGGTGTGCGCACGGGCTGGGCCTGGCCATCGGGAAAGCGGCGGCCTTCGCCCTTGATGAGGATGCGGTCCTGAAAGCGCGGCCACTCGGCCTCGGGCACGCTGAACACGGGCTCGCCCGCGCCGTCGGCGCGCACGCGGATGCCCACGGGCGCCAGCGCCTGGTCGAGCCGGCGCAGGTTGGCCGAGACCGGCAGTTCGGGGTCGACGGTGGCGGTGAGCGGTGCGGGCGCGTTGCCCGTGACCACGGTGAGCACCTCGCGCGCGCCCGCGCTGAGCGCGGCGCGGGACAGGCCCCGCACGCGGAAGTCCTGGCGCGCATGGCCGGGCTCGCCGACGCGCAGTTGCGCGTCGAGCGCGCCGGCGGTGGCGCGCTCGCGCTGTGACCAGCCGGCCTTCAGGCCGGCGCGCAGGACGTCGGCGGCGGCCGCGCTGGCGCCGGGCTGGGCCGGGTCGGCACCGAGCTGGGCCGCGTAGTGCTGGCGCAGGGCCTGCAGGCCCTGCTGCAGGCGGTCGAGAAAGACACCCGCCAATTGCGCGCCCGCCACGCCGCTCTGGCGCGTGGGGTCGAAGTCCTTGAGCCCGCGCGTGAGCGGCGCGCGGGGTGCCGGCGAGCCACCCGGCGCCAGGCGGTCGTCGGCCGGGCCCGCCGCCGCGCGGGGCGCGGCGCCCGGGCCAACGCCCCGGGTGTCGGGGTCGAGGCGGTGGGCTGGCGCGCCCGGCAGGGAGGGAGCGATCTGCATGCGGCTGGTGTCGTCCCGCTCAGATCACGTCGAACAGGGAGAACGCCGTGATCTTGGCGTAGGCCTTCTGCGTGGCCTGCAGCGAGGTGTTGTAGGCCTGCAGCTTCACGGTGGCGTCGCCGTAGTCGAGCTGGCCGAGCGTGAGCGCGGCCTGGCGGTTG
>NZ_MKSS01000023.1:0-4007 GCF_001897365.1 Hydrogenophaga sp. 70-12 | reverse complement strand
CGGTGTCGCCAAGGGCTGGAACCGCGCGCAGATGCTGCGCCGCGCCCTGCGCCCGCGCGTGCTGGTCTACAGCGGCGTGTTGCTGGCGGTGTCGCTGGCGGTGCTGGGCAGCCTCTGGCTGCGCACGCCGCTCAAGGTGGACGTGATCCGCGACCGCGGCGCGCTGGCGCGCGAGGTGGAGCAAGGCCGCGTCGAGAACGTCTACCGGCTGCAGATCATGAATGCCACCGAGGTGGCGCAGACCTACGAACTGCGCGTGGAGGGCCTGCCGGGCATCGCCCTGGCGTCTGGCGATCGTGTGGAGGTGGCGCCCGCCGAGGTGCGCGCCGTCGCCGCGCGGGTCCAGGTGCCGCCCGGCGTGGCCGCGAGCGGCTCGCACCCCATCCAGTTCGAAGTGCGCGCCGCCCAGGACGAGCGCGTGCGGGTGCGTGAGAAGAGCACCTTCCTCGTTCCCCGATGACGCTTTCGCAGGAGACCCCATGAACCCCGATCCGATGAGCACCGACGCGCCCGAGCCCTGGTGGCGCGTGGGCCCCATGTGGCTGGTGGTGGGCGGGCCGCTGGTGGTGGTGGTGGCGGCCATCGGCACCGCCGTCATCGCCATCGAGGGCGCCGACCCGGTGCTCGACAAGGCCGCCTACCAGGCCACACTGGAGCAGGCACGCCGCCTGCAGGGCCCGCAGCGCGACGAGGCGCTGATCGGCCTGCAGCCCGCGCACCAGGCGCGCAACCACGCGGCCTCGCCCGTGGTCCGCGAGGGTGGCCACTGACATGGGCCGCCGCTGGATGTGGGTGGGCTGGCCGTCATTCCTGATGGCCGGCGTGTTGGAGATGCTGGTGTTCGCGGTGGTGGACCCGGGCGAGTTGCACTGGCAGGGCGTCGCGCTCGACTGGTCGCGCCCCGCCGTCTACACGGTGGCCTTCTTCGTGTTCTGGGCGGTGACGGCCGTCGCCTGCAGCCTGAGCCTGTGGCTGGCCTTGCCGCCGCAGGAAGCGCTCAGGAGCAGGTCTGCGGATTGACGATGCGCCGCAGCGCCTCGGTGTCCTTGATGTGCACGTAGCGCTGCTTGACGTCGATGATGCCGTCGTCGACGAACTTGGAGAAGGTGCGGCTCACCGTCTCCAACTTCATGCCCAGGTAGCTGCCGATCTCCTCGCGCGTCATGCGCAGGTTGAACTCGGACGGCGAGAAGCCACGCGCCTGCAGGCGCTGCACCAGGTTGAGCAGGAAGGCCGCCAGCCGCTCCTCGGCGCGCATGCTGCCCAGCAGCAGCATCACGCTGTGGTCGCGCACGATCTCGCGGCTCATGATGCGGTGCACGTGGTGTTGCAGCGGGGTGAACTGGCGCGACAGCTCTTCGACCTGGTTGAAGGGCATCACGCAGACCTCGGCGTCTTCCAGCGCCACCGCGTCGCAGGCATGGTGGTCGCTCACGATGCCGTCCAGGCCGATGATCTCGCCCGCCATCTGGAAACCCGTGACCTGGTCGCGCCCGTCGGCGGTGGTCACGCAGGTCTTGAAGAAGCCCGAGCGCACGGCGTAGAGCGAGGTGAAGCGATCGCCGACGGAGAACAGGGCTTCGCCGCGCTTGACGCGCTTGCGGGAGGAAATCAGTGTGTCGAGCTGGCCCATTTCCTCTGCGCTCAGGCCCATGGGCAGGCAGAGTTCGCGAAGGTTGCAGCTTGAGCACGCCACTTTGATGCGTTGCGCGTCCATGTGCGTCGTTCCTGAGTGCATGACAGGGAGCGAGCATACCCCTTTGGGTTCGGGATCACAGAGCCGCTTGACCAGGATCAAGGCGTCTGGGCCCGCCAGCCGGCACAGTGGGGCCATGCCAGAAGGACCCGCCGTGAGCCATGTGATCCCCGATGAACTGCTGCGTCGCTTCGACGTTCCGGGGCCGCGCTATACCTCCTATCCCACGGCCGACCGCTTCGTGGAGGCCTTCACCGAGCAGGACTACCGTCTGGCGCTGGGACAGCGGCGGGCCGGGTCGATGGCGCTGCCCCTGTCGCTGTATGTGCACATCCCGTTCTGCGAATCGGTGTGCTACTACTGCGCTTGCAACAAAGTTATTACAAAACACCATTCGCGCGGCGCCGAGTACCTGCGCCACCTCTCGCGCGAGCTGGACCTGCAGATCGAGCACCTGGGCGCGGGCCAGTCGGTGTCCCAGCTGCACCTGGGGGGCGGCACGCCCACCTTCCTGAGCGATGCCGAGCTGGAAGACCTGATGGCCATGCTGCGGCGCCACTTCGCGCTCGCGCCGGGCGGCGAGTACTCCATCGAGGTGGACCCGCGCACCGTGAGCGCCGAACGCCTGCGCGCGCTGCACCGCCTGGGCTTCAACCGCCTGAGCTTCGGTGTGCAGGACTTCGATCCCGCCGTACAGAAGGCCGTGCACCGCGTGCAGCCGGCCGAGCAGGTGTTCGCGCTGGTCGACGCGGCGCGGCAGATCGGCTTCGAGTCGGTCAACGTGGACCTGATCTACGGTCTGCCGCTGCAGACGCCCGAGTCCTTCCGGCGCACGCTGGCGCAGCTGCAGGCCCTGCGGCCGGACCGCGTGGCGCTGTACGCCTACGCGCACCTGCCGGCGCGCTTCAAGCCGCAGCGGCGCATCGTGGCGGCCGAGTTGCCGGGCGCGGCCGACAAGCTGGCCATGCTATCGGCCTCGCTGGACATCCTGCGCGCGGCGGGCTACGTTTACGTCGGCATGGACCACTTCGCCCTTCCCGACGACGCCCTGGCCGTGGCCAAGCGCCAGGGCCGGCTGCACCGCAACTTCCAGGGCTACAGCACCCAGCCCGATTGCGACCTCATCGCGCTCGGTGTGTCGGCCATCGGCCGGGTGGGCGCCACCTACAGCCAGAACGCCAAGACCCTGGACGAGTACGTGGACCTGCTCGACCAGGGCCGCCTGCCCATCGTGCGTGGCCTGGCGCTCACGCGCGACGACGTGCTGCGCCGTGCGGTGATCATGTCCCTGATGTGCCAGGGCGAACTGCAGTTCGAGGCCATCGACCTGGGGCACCTGATCGACAGTCGCCGTTACTTCGCCAACGAGCTGCGCGCGCTCGAGCCCTTCGTGGACGAGGGCTTGGTCACCATGGACGAGCAGGGCGTGCAGGTGACCGAAACCGGCTGGTACCTGGTGCGCGCGATCGCCATGGTGTTCGACCGCCACCTGCAGGCCGACCAGGACCGCGCGCGGTTTTCAAGGATTCTCTGAGCGCACCGATGTCCGGTTCACTGCTGATCACGGCGCTGCTCATGGGCCTGGTGGGTGGGCCGCACTGCATCGCCATGTGCGGCGCGGCCTGCGCGGGCATCGGCCGTGTGGCCGGCGAGCGCGGCACGCGCGCGCTGCTGGCGTTCCAGTTCAGCCGCGTCGCTGGCTACGCCAGCGTGGGAGCGCTGGCGGCGGGCTCGGTGCAGGGGCTGGCCTGGCTGGGCGCGCACACGCAGGTGATCCGGCCGCTGTGGACCATGTTCCACGTCGCGGCCCTGCTGCTGGGCGCCTGGCTGCTCTGGCGGGCGCGCCAGCCGGCGTGGGTTGACGGCATGGGCCAGGGCATCTGGCGCCGCGCGAAACCCGCCATCGCCCGCCTGGGCCCGCGCGCGCCCTGGGTGCTGGGCTTCGGCTGGGCGCTCATGCCCTGCGGTCTGCTCTATTCGGCGCTGCTGGTGGCCTCGCTCTCGGCCGACGCGGTGCAGGGCGCGGCGGTGATGGCGCTGTTCGCCATCGGCTCGTCCGTGTCGCTGTTCGCCGGGCCCTGGTTGCTGCTGCGCCTGCGCGAGGCGCGCTCGGGCGCCTGGGGCATCCGGCTCGCGGGGCTGGCGCTGCTGCTGGCCTCGGGCTGGGCCCTGTGGATGGGCATCACCCAACCGACGGGTCTGTGGTGCTTGTGAAGACCGCCGCCCGGCGTCAGGTCTTGGTACGGCTCGGGAGTGTGGCCAGCACCAGGCCCAGCAGAGCGATGCCAAAAGCCAGCAGCTGCAGGCCGCT
>NZ_MKSS01000022.1:0-55837 GCF_001897365.1 Hydrogenophaga sp. 70-12 | reverse complement strand
CGCCTCACGCCTGTGCCGGCAGCGTGACGCTCACCTCCAGCCCCGGACGGGCGTTGCGGATCTCGCAGCGGCCCCCGTGCGCCTGCGCCACCAGCCGGCACAGGTAGAGCCCCAGCCCCACCCCGCCCGCGTGCCGGGTGCGGGCGCTGTCGGGGCGGTAAAAGGCCTGGGCCAGGTGCGCGATCTGGTCGTCGGGCACGCCCGGGCCGTGGTCGCGCACCACGAAGCGCAGCCCCCCAGCGTCCACGCGCTCCACGCGCAGCTCCGGCGGCGTGGCGGCCTCCGCACCATGGCGCAGCGCGTTGTCGAGCAGGTTGCGCAGCAGCAGGCGAACCCGAACGCGGTCCAGCAAGGCCGGGGGCAAGCCCTCGTCCAGGCGCAGGCCGATGCGCCGCGCCTCGGGCCGCGTCGCCGCCAGTTCGGCGATCACCTCGCGCGCCAGCGTGGCCGGCTCGGTGGGCTCCCGGTTCAGGGCCGCGTGGCGGCCCGCCAGGCGCTCGCTTTCCAGCAGGTCGCTGATGAGGCGCGCCATCTCGCCCAGGTCGCGCAGCAGGGCCTCGCGCTGCGGGTTCACCTCGGGCGATTCGGGCAGCAGTTCGGTGTTCAGGCGCGCGCGCGTGAGCGGGCTGCGCAGCTCGTGGCTGATGGCCAGCAGCAGCGCGCGCTGGGCCTGCAGCATCTGCTCGATGTCCTGGCCCATGGTGTTCACCGTCTGCGCGAGCTGGCCCAGCTCGTCGCAGCGGCGCGCGGGCACGGCGATGGGCTGCGAGAAATCGCCCGCGCCGAACCGCATGGCCCCGGCGCGGATGGCGTCGAGCGGGCTCAGCAGGCGGCGCACGTACCAGAAGGCCAGCCCGGTGACCACCAGCAGGGCCACCAGCGCGAAGACGAACAGGCGCGGGCGGCGTTCGATGGCGGCATCGTTCAGGCCGAACTCGATCACGTGCCCGTCGGCGGTGCGGCGCTGCACCAGGGCGCGCCAGGTCTCGTCGTCGTTCCAGTCGCCGGCGCCGCTGTCCTTGCGCCAGTGCGGGCGCGGCAGTGCCGGGTGCGAGCGCCACTGCACGACCGGCCCGGTGATGTCGATGGTGACGATGGGCAGACGCTCCACCAGCGCGCGGGCCTTCTCGACGTCGGGCCGGCCCTGGGGCGCCACGTCGTTCGCCAGCCGCGTCACGTAGTCCATCAGCAGCGGGCGCCCAGCCTCCTTCCAGCCCAGGGTGAAAGCCTTCTGGGCGCCACCGATGAAGATGAAGGCCACCAGGAAGGCCAGCAGCAGGAACACGCCCAGCAGGCGCAGCTTGAGCGAATGCCGCCAACGCGGCCTCGGGTCGGCGGCCGGCTTCATGGGCGCGGTGCCGGTGCGCGCCGCAGCGCGAGCGAGTAGCCCGCGTTGCGCAGGGTCTTGATGCAGTCCAGCGGTTCCAGCTTCTTGCGCAGCCGGCTCACCACGATGTCCACCGCGCGCGTGAGCAGCTCGGCCTCGTGCCCGCGCAGGTGGTTGAGGATGTCGTCGCGGCTGAGCACGCGCCCGGCCTCGCGCGCCAGCAGGTGCAGCAGCTCGAATTCGGTGCCCGTGAGTTCCACCGCCTCGCCCTGGCGCAGCACCTGGCGCCGCGCGGGGTCGATGCTCAGGCCCTCGAAGGCCAGCACGTCGGGCGCGGCCGCCGCCACCGCCGGGCGGCGGCGCAACACGGTCTGCACGCGCGCCACCAGCTCGCGCGGCTCGAAGGGCTTGGGCAAATAGTCGTCGGCGCCCAGCTCCAGGCCCACCACGCGGTCCATCACGTCGCCGCGCGCGGTGAGCATGACGATGGGGATGTCGCTGTCCTTGCGGATGGTGCGACAGAGCTCGAAGCCGTCCATCTCGGGCAGCATCACGTCCAGGATGGCGGCGTCGAAGCCGCCCCGGCGCAGATGCTCCAGGCCCTCGCTGGGCGTGTGCGCGTGCACCAGCGCCAGATCGAATCGCTGGAAGTAGCTCGCCAGGGGCGGCCCGAGCTGGGTGTCGTCGTCGATCAGCAGGATGCGGGGCATTCGCACATTCTCACACCGCCAGTGCGGCCCGCAGGGCGCGGTGGCGCAGGATGAGCCGGCGCACGCGCCGCTGCGCGGGCACATCGAGCGCGTCGAAGCGCTCCGCCGCGCCCATGAGCGCGGGCAGCACCGGCACGGCCTGCTGCGGCGCGCGCCGCGACAGGCGCGACCACAGCCACATCGCGTGCTCGCGGTCGAAGCGCGGGCCCCACACCAGGGCCAGCACCTCGTCGTGCGGGTCGTTCACATCGGCCAGCAGCACGGGGCCGTGCTCGCGCAGCGGATGGGCGATGGCTTGCAGCGCGGGCGACATGGCGCGCCCCGCTCAACCGCGGTGGAACCAGCCGCGGCGCTTTTCGAGGAACTCGCGCACCTCGGCCTGCTGGGCGGGGTTCAGGCTGTCATAGAAATCGGCCAGGGCCGCGATGACCTCGGGTGTGGTGAGCTGCAACGCGCGGGTTTTTTCGTCGAGCAGGTGCAGGGCGCGGGCGCGGTCGAACTTCTCGCCAGCCACCAGGGCTTTCATCTCGGCGCGCGGGTTGGGGGTCTGGCCGATCATGGCGCTGCGCTGCGCGATCAGCTTGTCGGCCAGCAGCTCCAGCTTCTGGCGCTGTTCGGCCGTGAGGTCGAGCTTGCGGGTCACGCGATCGACCGCCTTGCCGCGCCACTCGGCCACGCGTTCGGGCGAGGCCGGGCCGTCGGCGTAGTGGGCGCGGTGGCCGCAGGCCGCCAGGCCGCCCGCGAGCACGGTGACGCTGGTGAGGCCGATGAGGGTTCGCTTGATCCAGGGTTTCATGACGGGTCCTTTCTTGGACGGGGTGGAACGTGGCCGCCATGGTGCGCGGCGGGCGCCGACACCGGGTCTCGGGGCGGTATCGCTTCTTGTCGTTTTGTTTCGGCGGAGAATGGCCCGTCGCCGCGTTCCGCCGGGAAGGACCTTTCATGCCACGTCTCGCCGCCCTGCTCTGCCTGGGGCTGTTCGCCCCCTGGGCCGGCGCCACCGCGCCCGCGCAGGACCTGCCGGCCGACTGCGCCCAGGCCGAGACGCAGCGCCAGCTCACCGCCTGCGCCTACCAGGACTTCGAACACGCGCAAGCGGCCCACGCGGCGGTGCTGCGCGAGCTGTCCGCGAGTCTCGACCCCGCCAGGCGCACCTTGCTGCGCACCGCCCAGAAGGACTGGCTGACCTACCGCACCGCCACCTGCGGGTTCGAGGCCAGCGCGGTGCGCGGCGGCAGCGCCGAACCCATGGTGCGGCTGCACTGCCAGACGCGGCTGACCCGCGAGCGCACCCAGGCATTGCGCCGCCAGCTCCATTGCCCCGAAGGCGACCTGGGCTGCCTGCGCCCGGTGCGGCCTTGAGGCGGACCCACGGCATGCGCATCCTGCTCGCCGAAGACGAAGCCGATCTGGCCACCTGGCTGGTCAAGGCCCTGGGGCAGAACGACTTCCAGGTCGACTGGGTCGCCGACGGCCGCCTGGTGCGCCGCAGCCTCAAGGCCACGCGCTACGACGCCCTGATCCTCGACCTCGGCCTGCCCGGGCTGGACGGGCACGACGTGCTGAGCGACCTGCGCGAAGCGGACCAGCGGCTGCCGGTGCTGATCCTCACCGCGCGCGACTCCCTGAACGAGCGCGTGGGCTGCCTGCATGGCGGCGCCGACGACTTCATGGCCAAGCCTTTCGACGTCGCCGAGCTGGAGGCCCGCCTGACGGCCCTGATCCGCCGCGCCCGGGGCCAGGAACACCCACGCTTTGCCTGCGGCCCGCTGAGCTACGACAGCGCGTCCAAGCAGTTCCGCCTGCAGCACGAGCCCCTGGCCCTGACGCCGCGCGAGCACGCCGTGCTGCGGGCCCTGATCCAGTACCCGGGCGAGCCGCTGTCCAAGCGCGAGCTGCTCGAGCGCGTGTTCTCGGACGAGCAGGACGTGCACCCCGAGGCCATCGAGGTGCTGATCCACCGCATCCGCAAACGGTTGGAGAACAGCCCCGTTCGCGTGACGACCCTGCGCGGCCTGGGCTACATGCTCGAGGCTCAGGCATGAAGCGGCCGCGCTGGCCGCTGGCCAGCATCCGGCGCCTGCTGCTGCTGATGCTGCTGCCGGGCATGCTGGCGGTGACGGCGGCCGAGCTCTGGCTGTCCTGGACCACCGCCAACGACGCCGCCGACGCCGCCTACGACCGCTCGCTGC
This sequence comes from Hydrogenophaga sp. 70-12, assembly GCF_001897365.1. NCBI lineage: Bacteria > Pseudomonadati > Pseudomonadota > Betaproteobacteria > Burkholderiales > Comamonadaceae > Hydrogenophaga > Hydrogenophaga sp. 70-12. The sequence goes on along the minus strand of NZ_MKSS01000022.1, from coordinate 51,608 downwards.
TGGGCGCGGTGAAGTCCATCGACTCCAGCATCTCCACCGCCAGCGGCGGCCTGGGCGTGGAGCTGCCCTACCGCATGCTGGAGTTTTTTGAACTCACCGCGCAGGGGCAGGTGCACTACCGCGTCGCGTCCGAGGACGGCCTGGTCGAGATCGGCAGCCCCGACCTGCCCCGCCCGCCCCGGCCGCTGGAGTCCGGCAAGCCGCAGTTCCACGACGGCGAATACCTGGGCCAGCCAGTGCGCGTGGGCAGCTACGCGCGCGAATTGGCCGAGCCGCTGGCCGGCCAGCGGCCGCCGCAGCGCGTGGTGGTGCAGGTGGCCGAAACCCTGGAGGCGCGCAACGATTTCCGCCGCGACCTGCTGCTGCGCAGCCTGGCGCGCGACCTGCTGCTGATCGTGCTGGCGACCGGCCTGCTCACCGTGTCGATCGCCTGGGCCATGCACCCCCTGTCGCGCTTTCGCCAGGAGGTCGAGGCGCGCCAGCCGGACGACCTCACGCCCATGTCGCCCGACGGCGTGCCGGCCGAGGTGCTGCCGCTGGTGCAGGCCATCAACCGGCACGTCGCGCGCGCGCAAGAGCAGGCCGAGCTGCGCCGGCGCTTCGTCGACGACGCCTCGCACCAGCTGCGCACGCCGTTGGCCACGCTCTCCACCCAGGTGGCCTACGCCTTGCGCGAGCAGGACCCCGCGCAGCAGCGCCCGGTGCTTGAGTCCATCCGGGCGCAACTCGACCAGACCATCCGCCAGACCAACCAGTTGCTCTCGCTGGCGCGCGCCGACAGCGCCCCGCTGGACTTCCAGGCCGTCGACCTGGTGTGGCTGGCCGAATCCGTGGTGCGCGACGGCTGGCACGCGGCCCGCGACCAGTCGGTCGACCTGGGTCTGGACGCCCCGGCCCGGCGCCTGGCCTTCACCGGCGACGCCGACCTGCTGCGCGAGGCCTTGTCGAACCTGGTGCACAACGCCATCCGGCACGGTGGCGCGGGCTGCCACGTCACGCTGTCGGTGCGCGAACGCGTCATGCCCTCGGGCCAGCGCGAGGCCTGCCTGGCCGTGGTCGACGACGGCGCCGGGCTGCCCGCGGCCGACCTGGAGCGCCTGGGCGAGCGCTTCTTTCGCGGCAGCGGCGCGGCCGTGCCGGGCTCCGGCCTGGGCCTGGCCTTCGTGCGCACCGTGGCGCAGCGGCACGGCGGCGAACTGCGCGCCCGGCCGGGGCCGGACGGCCGCGGCCTTCAGGTGGAGATGGTCCTGCCGCTGCCGGCCGGCGGGGCCTGACGCGCGGCCATGGGCCGCGGGTTTACCCGCGGTTTATCGCGCCTCGGCTGAAAGCGGCCTGAAAGTGCCGGCCTCCTACAGTGCCTCCGCGGCATCCCCGAATGCCGCCCGTTGATTCCATTCCGAGGAGACACACCATGACGCTTTCCAGGCACCTCGTGGCCGCGGCCCTGGCGGCCAGCGCGCTGGGCGCGATGGCCAACCCGCTGGCCAAGACCGAGTGCATCGCCCCCGCCAAACCCGGTGGCGGCTTCGACCTGACCTGCAAGCTGGCCCAGTCCGCGCTGCAGGACGGCAAGTTCATCGCCGACCCGATGCGCGTGACCTACATGCCAGGCGGCATCGGCGCGGTGGCCTACAACACCATCGTGGCCCAGCGCCCCGACGCGGCCAGCACCATCGTGGCCTTCTCCGGCGGCTCGCTGCTCAACCTGGCGCAGGGCAAGTTCGGCCGCTACACCGAGAACGACGTGCGCTGGCTGGCCGCCATCGGTACCGACTACGGCGCGGTCATCGTGGCCGAGAACTCGCCCTACCAGTCGCTCAAGGACGTCATGGCGGCCATCAAGGCCGACCCGAACAAGGTGGTGCTGGGCGCGGGCGGCACGGTGGGCAGCCAGGACTGGATGAAAGCCGCCCTGACCGCGCGCGCCGGCGGCGTGAACCCCAAGACCATGCGCTACGTGGCCTTCGAAGGCGGCGGCGAGGCCATGACCGCCCTGCAGGGCGGCCACATCCACGTCTTCACCGGCGACGCGGCCGAGGCCCTGCAGCAGCGCAAGGCGGGCGCCAAGATCCGCATCCTGGCCGTCATGAACGACAAGCGCCTGCCGGGCGAGATGGCCAACATCCCCACCGCGGCCGAACAGGGCTTCAACGTCGAATGGCCCATCGTGCGCGGCTTCTACCTCGGCCCCAAGGTCAGCGACGCCGACTACCAGGCCTGGGCCGAGGCCTTCGCCAAGATGATGGCCACGCCGGCCTACGACAAGCTGCGCGAAGAGCGCGGCCTGTTCCCCCTGGCCATCACCGGGGCGCCGCTGGACGCCTACGTGAAGCAGCAGGTGGCCGGCTACCGCAAGCTGGCCGAAGAGTTCGGCCTGTCGACCAAGCCGGCGAACTGAGCGGCCCCCTCCGCTGTCCCGCGAGCCGCCCGCGCGGCGGCCCGCCCTTTCCCTTGGAGTCTCCATGAGTGACCGCCTTCTTGGCGCGGTGTGCGTCGCCACGGCCGCGGCCATGGCCTGGGCCGCGCAGGGCTATACCGCCGCCTATTCCTACGAACCGCTGGGGCCCAAGGCCTTTCCCCTGCTGCTGGCGGCCTGCATGGGCCTGGGCGGCCTGTGGCTGGTGCTGCGCCCCTCGGCCGGCGGCGGCGCCTTCGCCCAGGTGCCCTGGAAGGGCACGCTGCTGTGCGCGGGCACGGTGCTGGCCTACGCGGCGCTGTTCCAGTGGCTGGGCTTCATTCTCGCCACGCTGCTGATGGCCCTGCCCGTGGGCAGGGCCTTCGGCGGCGGCTGGAAGCAGTCGCTGGCCAGCGGCGCCGCGCTGGGCGTGGGCCTGCATTTTCTTTTCGACCGGCTGCTGGACGTGACCATGCCCGCCGGCCTGCTGTCCTTCCTGCTCTGAGGGCCGCGCCATGGACACCTTGCGACACCTGATGGACGGCTTCGGCGTGGCCTTCAGCCCCATCAACCTGCTGATCGCCGCCATCGGCTCCTTCATCGGCACCGTGGTCGGCCTGCTGCCTGGCCTGGGTCCCATCAACGGCGTGGCCATTCTCATGCCCCTGGCCTTCGCGATGAAACTGCCGCCCGAGGCCTCGCTCATCCTGCTGGCCGCCGTCTACATCGGCTGCGAGTACGGCGGACGCATCTCCTCCATCCTGCTCAACGTGCCGGGCGACGCCGGCGCCATCATGACCGCGCTGGACGGCTACCCCATGGCCCGCCAGGGCCTGGCGGGCGTGGCCCTGTCCATCTCGGCCTGGAGCTCCTTCGTGGGTTCGCTCATCGCCACGCTGGGCATCGTGATGTTCGCGCCGCTGCTGGCCGCCTGGGCGCTGTCTTTCGGGCCGGCCGAGTACTTCGCGCTGATGTGCTTCGCCTTCGCCTGCATCGCCGGCCTGCTGGGCAACGCGCCGGTGAAGGCCGGCCTGGCGGCCCTCATCGGCCTGTCCATGTCCTGCGTGGGCCTGGACGCCAACTCCGGCGTCTACCGCTTCACCGGCGGCGACGTGCACCTGTCCGACGGCATCCAGTTCGTGGTGGTGGTCATCGGCGTGTTCTCCATCAGCGAGATCCTGCTCATGCTGAGGGAACACCACGCCAGCGCGGGGCCCATCCCCCAGACCGGCCGCACGCTCTTCAACCTGCGCGAGATGGCCCACACGTGGTGGAGCACCCTGCGCGCCAGCGTCGTGGGCTTCGTGGTGGGCGTGCTGCCCGGCGCGGGCGCCACCGTGGCCAGCGCCATGACCTACGCCATGGAGAAGCGGCTGATCGACAAGGACGGCACGTTCGGCCAGGGCGACATCCGCGGCGTGGCCGTGCCCGAGGCCGCCAACAACTCGGCCGCCACCGGCTCCTTCGTGCCCATGCTGACCCTGGGCGTGCCGGGCTCGGGCACCACGGCCGTGATGATGGGCGCGCTGGCGCTCTACAACATCACGCCCGGCCCCGCCCTGTTCAGCCAGCAGCCCGACCTGGTGTGGGGCCTGATCGCCTCGATGTTCCTGGCCAACGTGATCCTGCTGGTGCTCAACATTCCCATGGTGGGCCTGTTCACCCGCATCCTGAACGTGCCCTACTGGGTGCTGGTGCCCGGCATCCTGGCGGTCTCCAGCGTGGGCGTCTACGCGGTGCACGCCACCACCTTCGACCTGCTGCTGATGGCCGCGCTGGGCTTCGCGGCCTACCTGCTGCGCCAGCAGGGCGTGCCCATGGCGCCGCTGATCCTGGGTTTCGTGCTCGGCCCGCTGATGGAGCAGAACCTGCGCCGCGCCCTGTCCATCAGCAACGGCGACGCCGCCGTGCTGGTGCACAGCCCGATCGCCACCGGCCTGTGGATCGCGACCGCGCTCATCCTCACCGTGCCGGCCCTGCTGCGGCTGCGGGCCACGCGCGAACGCGCCGTGGAGGCGGCGCGGTGAGCGCGGCACCGGCGGCGTTGCCGCCCAAGCGGGCGCTGCGCGCCCTGGCCGAGCGGCGGCAGGGGCTCATCCTGCCGGGCGCGTTCAACGCGCTGTCGGCGCGGGTGATCGAAAGCCTGGGCTACCCGGCCGTCTACCTCACGGGCGCCGGCCTGAGCAACATGGCCCTGGGCCTGCCGGACCTGGGTTTCGTGGGCCTGAGCGAGCTGGCCGAGCACACCGCGCGCCTGCGCGACGCGGTGGAGCTGCCCCTGATGGTGGACGCCGACACCGGCTTCGGCAACGCCCTGAACGTGCGCCACGCGGTGCGCGTGCTGGAGCGCTGCGGCGCCGACGCCATCCAGATCGAGGACCAGGTGGCGCCCAAGCGCTGCGGCCACTTCAGTGGGCAGGAGGTGATCCCGCTCGACGAAGCGGTCGCGAAGATCCGCGCCGCCGTCGACGCCCGCCGCGACCCGGACCTGATGGTGGTCGCCCGCACCGACGCCGCGGCCAGCCTGGGCTTCGAGGCCGCGGTGGAACGCGCCCAGCGCTTCGCCGAGGCCGGCGCCGACCTGCTGTTCGTCGAGGCGCTCACCCGGTCCGACGACATCGCGCGCCTGCCCACGCTGGTGGACAAGCCCCTGCTGATCAACCTGGTGCTGGGCGGCAAGACGCCGCTGCAGCGGGCGGACGCGCTCGGCGCCCAGGGCTACAGCTTCGTGCTGTACGCCAACGCGGCCCTGCAGTCGGCGCTGCTGGGCATGCGGCGCGCCCTCGGCGCGCTCCAGGCCGAGGGCCTGCTGGCCGAAGACCCCGAGCGGGTGGCCCCGTTCCTGGAGCGCCAGGCCCTGGTGGGCAAGCCCGCCTGGGACGCGCTGGCCGAGCGCTACGCCACGGGCGGCGCCTGAGCTCAGCCGGCCCGCACCACCTCGGCAAAACGGCGCAGCACCTGCGCCGCCTGCGGCGTGGGGCCCACCTCGTCCAGGCGCCGCGCCGCCTCTTCGCCCAGCTCGCCCTTCAGGCGCTCCAGGTAGCCGCGCATGGCCGTGGCCGAGAACTCCGGATGGAACTGCACGCCCCAGGCGCGCCGCCCCACGCGGAAGGCCTGGTGGGATTCGATGTCGCTGCGCGCCAGCGGCACCGCGCCCGCCGGCAGACGCCGCACCGACTGGTAGTGGATGAGCTGCGCGGGGAAGCGGGCCGGCAAGGCGCCCAGCAGGGCGTCGTCGCCGGCCTCGGGGCCGAGCCGCACCTCGCGCGTGCCCACCTCCGGCCCCTCGGGCAAACGGTCCACCTCGCCGCCCAGGGCGTGCGCCAGCAGCTGGTGGCCGAAGCAGATGCCCAGCACCGGCAGTTCCGCCGCCACGCAGTCCTTGAGCCAGCCGGCCAGGTGTTCGCTCCAGGGCGCGCGGTCGCTGACCATGGCGTGCGAGCCGCTCACCACCACCCCGCCGAGCGTGCGCGGGTCGGGGTAGTCCGGCGCCTCGCGCGCGTCGGCGTGGCGCAGCGGCACGCCATCGCCCAGGCCGCGCGCGATCCAGTCGGGGAAATCGCCTTCGGCGCGGCTCAGCTCCTCGAAGGTCTGGCCGGCGGCCACCACCAGGATGGGGCGCTCGGCACCCGGGGTGGCGCTCACGCGAACACCTCGGTGTCCACCTCGCGGTTGGACTGCTCGCTGTAGCGGTTGCCGCTCACGGTTTGCGGGTTGATCAGCGCCTCCAGGCGCTGCATCACGTCGGCGCTCAGGCGCACGCCGTCGGCGCGGTTGTTCTCCAGCAGATGGTCCACGTTGCCCGTGCCCGGCAGCGGCAGGATGTGCGGCGCCTTGTGCAGCAGCCAGGCGATGGACAGCTGCGCGGGCGTGCAGCCCACCTCGGCCGCGAGGGCGCGGTAGGCCGGCAGCAGGCGCTGGTTGGCGGCCCAGTGCGCGGGCGTGAAGCGCGGCATCGCGCGGCGGATGTCCTTGGCGTCGAAGGCCTGCGGGTCGAGGTCGATCGCCAGGAAGCCGCGCGCCGTCGGGCTGAAGGCCACGAAGGCCGCGCCGATCTCGCGGCAGGCGTCGAGCACCGCGATCTCGGGGTTGCGCGTCCACAGCGAGTACTCGGTCTGCACCGCGCTGATGGGGTACTCGGCGTGCGCCTTGCGCAAGGTGGCGGCCGAGACCTCGGACAGGCCGACCGCGCGGATCTTGCCCGCGCGCACCAGGTCGCCCAGCGCGCCCACGCTTTCTTCGATCGGCACCGACTTGTCCCAGCGGTGCAGGTAGTACAGGTCGATCACCTCGGTGCGCAAGCGGCGCAGCGAGGCCTCGCAGGTGGCGCGCAGGGTCTCGGGCCGGCCGTCGATCACGCGCACCAGCTGGCCGTCGCCCTTCAGGTCCACGCCCTGCATGCCGCACTTGCTGGCCAGGGTGAAGCGGTGGCGGTGCGGGGCCAGCACCTTGCCGATCAGGGTTTCGCTGGCGCCGAAGCCGTAGAGCGCGGCGGTGTCGAAGTGCGTCACGCCGTCGTCCAGCGCGGCCAGCAGCAGGCGCTCGGCCTGCGCCTCGGGCACGGGCGGCCCGTAGGCGTGGCAGATGTTCATGCAGCCCAGGCCGATGGCTGAGACGGTGAAGGGTCCAAGTGGTCGTTGCTGCGGCATGGCGGGATCCGGTCGGGAAAAGGAAAGGGGGAATGGAAGCGGGCGCGTACCCAGGCACTGCGGCCCCAGGCTACCAGCTCGTGTCGTAGGCGATGTAACGCTCGATGTATTCGTAGAAGGTCCACCGCTGCGTCACCCACTGGTAGGTGCGCTCCGGTGGGCAATAGCTCAGCTTCAGGGCGTCGGCCACCAGCGGGTGGACGGGCGTCTGCACGCCACCCATGCCGTCGAAGTCCATGGCCGCGTCCAGGCACAGTTCGGCGCGCTGCGCCTGGCCGCCGATCACGCGGCGGGCCTGATCGGCGACGCGGCGCGCCAGCTCGCGCATCGCGGCGGCCGACATGTGGCCGCGCGTCCAGAACATGTGCTGGTCGCGGAAGTTCGCCGCCACGTGGTCGGCGAGGCGCACGTCGCAGTGGGCGTCGAACAGGCGCATCAGGTCCAGGTCGTCCTCCAGGCGGCGCTGCAGGTCGGGCATCCGGCGCGCGGACAGGTCCATGTAGGCGGCCACGGCGATCGGACCGCTCAGGCCGGTTTCGGCGATTTCGAGCGCCACCAGGTCGCCCGTCGGGTAGCGCTTCCAGGTCGGATAGGCCGGGTCGTGGCGCTCGCGCGGCTCGGCGCACTCGAAGGGCCACAGGCAGTTCAGCAGGTAACTCGGGAAGGTGATGACCGGACAGCCCGGGGGCAGGCGCGCCTCGATCGCCGCCAAGGCCGGGTTGCCGGGCGCCATCTCGTGCTGGCGCAGCAGCAGCGCCACATTCTTCATGTCCTCGTCGGCCACCGGCAGCGCCTGGGCATCGCCCGGCTGCGCGTGGTTGAGGGCCGCCACGAAGCGGTAGTCGTCGTTCAGGTCGTCCAGCGCGCTGAGCATGCGCGCCAGGTAGGGGGTCTGGCAGTTGCCATATACCAACACCGTGCGGGCCTTCGGGCCCTGGGCGCCAAAGCGGAAATCGAGCGGGTGCCGGGGCGCCGGCGGCGCCACGGGAAGAGAAGGAATCGCGGCCATCAGAAGACGCTCGGCGTCGGTCGAAACACAGTCGGCCCGAGGTGCGCAGGGCCCCTCCGGGTTCGGGCCGGGAATGATAAGCGTGCTTGCAAATGTGTAACAATCGTCCGCGCTCTTTCAGCCAGCCCAGCCATCCAGGAGGAACCCCAATTGAAGCGCCCCGCGGCCAGCCATTCTTCTGAGGTTCTTGCTATCAAATTGTTGGCAACGGCGTTGTTCTGTTCCAGCGCCTGGGCCCAGACCGCGCCCAACGCGCCCCTGCAAAGCCAGGTCGACGAAGCCTTCCGCCAGACCCTGCAATCGCCCGCCGACGGCAACGCCACCGCGCGCTATGCGCGCCTGCTGGAACAGTCGGGCAACCACGAAGGCGCCATCGCCGCCCTCGAGCGCCTGCTGCTGGACCCGAACGCACCGCCCTCCGTGCGCCTGGACCTGGGCGTGCTGTACTACCGCCTCGGCTCCTACGACATGGCCGCCGGCATGCTGCGCCGCGCCCTGGACGACCCGCGCCTGGGTCCGGTGGAGCGAGGCCAGGCCGACACCCTGCTGCGCGACATCGGCAAGCGCACCCAGGTCTCGCGCCTCGACGGCCAGGTGCTGCTGGGCCTGCGGGCCCAGACCAACCCCAGCTCGCGCACCAGCCGCGACACGGTGCTGGCCGCTGGCGCGCCGGTGGCCGTGCCCGACGCGCTCAAGCCCCAGTCGGACACCGACCTGCAGTTGGGCCTGCGCCTGGACCACCAGTACGACCTGGGCCGCCAGAACGAGGCCGCCATCGTCAGCTCGCTCGCCGCGCAGATCGTCAAGTTCAGCTCCTCGTCCGGCAGCACGCTGCAGGTGAACCAGACCGATCCGTACAACCTGGCCCTGGTCGAGCTCACCTCCGGCCTGCGCTTCAAGCCCTCGCCGGCCGGCCTGCCCGGCCTGAGCATCCGCCCGCACCTGATCGCCGCCACGCTCTCGGCCCAGGGCCACCGTTACCTGAGCAACTACGGTCTGGGCCTGGACGCGGCCTACAGCCTCAACGAGCGCACCCTCGTCGACGGCGGCCTCGAGTACCGCGACGTCGACTACGCCACCCGCATCGACGTGCCCGCCGCCAGCGAACTCGGCGGCCCCAGCAAGCTGCTGCGCGTGCGCCTGACGCGCGAACTCGCACCGGGCCAGCTGCTCAGCGGCGAGCTGCGCGCGTACTGGCAGCGCACCGACCGGCGCTACTACGACAACGACAGCCAGGAAGCGCGCGTGACCTACCTGCACAGCTACGCCAGCCCGCTCAAGGGCGGCGGCCTGTGGACCACCTCGGTCTGGGGCGGCCTGCAGCGGCGCGCCTACGACGCGGCCGACCCGGCCATCGACCCGAACACCGCGCGCCGCGACACCGAATGGCGCATTGGCATCGGCCAGACGGTACCGCTGTCGGCGGCCTGGTCCCTGCTGGTGCAGCTGGAGCACGTGAAGACGGACAGCAAGCTGCCCAACTACGACAACAAGAACACCTCGCTGTTCGTGGCAGCCGCCTACCGTTTCTGACGCGCGCGCCCACCCACGGCCCCCACTCAAGACCGTTTCCCGAGGACCCGATATGACCCCGCCGATTTCCAAGGACTGGTGGCTCGCCGCCGCCCTGTCGACCGCCGCGCTGCCCACGACCATGGCCCAGGCCCCCTCGGCATCGGCCAACCGCACCGGCGTGGTGACTGCGGTCGCGCCCGGCGGCACCGTCACCGGGAACAACGAAGTGATGGTGGTGGGCAGCAGCGTGCTGCCCGGCCAGCGGCTGCGCACCGACGCCAACGGCCAGTTGCACCTGCTCTTCCTCGACCAGTCGGCCCTGACCCTGGGCCCCGACTCCGAACTCACCATCGACGAGTTCCGCTTCGACCCCGCCACCCGCCAGGGCCAGATCCGGCTCGGCCTGGCCAAGGGCGTGGTGCGCGTCGTGGGCGGACAGATCAGCAAGAACACCGCCACCGTCATCGCCACGCCGCACGGCAAGCTCGAACTCCTGGGCGGGATCGCCTTGGCGGAGACCAACAGCGATCGCACGAGCGGCATCTTCCTGTTCGGCCAGCAGATGCGCGCGACCAGCAACAGCGGCGACACCACGACGATCACCCGCCCCGGCTTTGGCGTCGACCTGTCGGGCACCTCCATGAGCACGCCGCGGCCCCCCCCCACGAGCGACCTCAACGCCCTGCTCAATCGGCTCGAGTCGCGCCCGACGAACACCGGCAATGCCAATCCCCCGCCAGCGCCGGCGGGCCAGCTCCTTTCCACGGGCAACCGCCCTGGCGGCGCCAGCAACCCCGGCAGCGCCCTGGCCAACGACCGCCTGAAGAACGTCGTGGACGTCAACACCGGCAGCAGCCCCTCCCTGACCTTGAGAGACCTCCTGGGCAGCAGCCAAGTGCTGCAGGTGTCCTGAGCCCCGGCCGCCGGCGCCCTTCACCCTGACCGGCGGCCCACCGCGCCCTGGCGCGAGCACCGCCCCTCGCCGCCATGCGCGTCCTTTTTGTTTCCAGCTACCCGCACCTGCCGGACGTCACCGGCGGGCTGCAGACCACCACCCACGACCTCTGCCTCGCGATCCGCGAACTGGGGGCCGAGGCCGCCGTGCTGTGCGGACGGGCCCCGGCCGTGGCCATGGACACCGACGACACGCTCACCCGCGACGAGCACCTGGGCTACCCGGTGCTGCGCGCGACGCGGCCTCTGGAGGCCCTGCCCCAGGTGGCGGCCGCCTGGGAGGCCGACGCCATCGTGGTGCAGAGCGGCACCTACCTGAGTTCGCTGGTGCTGGCCAGCCTGGACACCGGCCGGCCCACGGCCGTCTACCTGCACAACGTCGAAACCCACCAACTCGGCGGGCACCTGGTGGCCGACCCTTCGCTGCTCTACCTGGCCAACTCCGACTTCACTGCGCGGCGCTGGCGCGCGCTCTACGGCCTGGACTGCGCGGTGATCCCGCCCATCGTCTCGGCCCCTACCTACCGGGCCGAGCGCCAGGGCGACAAGGTGCTGTTCGTCAACCCCACGCCCATCAAGGGCGTGGAGCGCCTGTTCGAGCTGGCCGCGGCCTGCCCCGAGCTGCCCTTCCTGGTGATGGAAAGCTGGCCGCTGGACCCGGCCTGGCGCGCCCACGGCCAGGCGCGCGCGGCGCGGCTGGGCAACGTCGAATGGCGCGGGCCCAGCGACGGCATGCGCGAGGTGTTCGGTCAGTCGCGCGTGCTGCTCATGCCCTCGGTCTGGGAAGAATCCTTCGGCCGCACCGTGGTGGAAGCCCAGCTCAATGGCCTGCCCGTGCTGGCCAGCCGGCGCGGTGCGCTGCCCGAGCTGGTGGGCGACGGCGGCGCCGTGCTGGACCTGGAGGCGCCGCTGGCCGACTGGGCGGCGGCGCTGCGCCACCTGCACGGCCCTGGCGCGGCAGCGCAGCGCGCGGCCGCCCTGCGCCGCGGCGCCGCGCACGTGGCGGGCACCGCGTCCACCGTGGCCCGGCTGCTGGGCCTGCTGCAGCTGCACGCCGCGAGCGTGGCGCCACGCGAGCCAGTGCCCGCGCCGCCCCCGGCCCCGGCCACGTCGCCGACGCCCGCGCACGCCGCCGTGCGCGAGGTGCCGCCCCGCCAGCCGCGCCGCGAGGACTGCCTCTTCTACCACTCCACCACGCTGCCCGATGGCGAGGAGGTGGTGGGCGACTGGGACCTGCGGCCCAACACCGCGCAGTACCTGGGCGGCGTGGACTTCAACGGCCGGTCGGTGCTGGAAATCGGCCCCGCCAGCGGCCACCTGTCCTTCCACATGGAAGCCGCCGGCGCCCAGGTCACCTGCCTGGAGCCACCCATGTCGCACCTGTGGGACGTGGTGCCCCACGAGGGTTTCGACACGCCGCGGTGGCGGCACGGTTTCACGCGCTCCATCGAAGGCGTGCGCCATTCGTTCTGGTACGTGCACCGGCAACGCCGCTCGCGCGTGCGCCTGATCGAGGCCGATCCCTATGCCCTGCCGGCCGAGCTCGGCGAGTTCGACATCGGCCTGATGGCCTCGGTGCTGCTGCACTGCCGCCGGCCCTTCGACATGGTGCAAAGCGTGGCGGCGCGCACGCGGCGCACGGTGATCGTCACCGAGCTGTACGACCCGTCGCTCGGCCCGCGCGCGCTGTGCCAGCTGCAGCCGCACCGCGGCGTGCAGCAGGTCGACACCTGGTGGCTGTTCACGCCGCAGTTCTTCGTTTCCACGCTGGGCTTGTTGGGCTTCACCGAGGCGCGGGTCATCCTGCACGAGCAGAGCCAGCCCTCGCAGAACCGCCAGGTGCCCATGTTCACCGTGGTCTGCGAACGACCGGGGGCCTGAGGGCGTGAGCGGCCAGGAACCGGACGACGCCCCCGCCGAGGCCGCGCGGTACTGGCAACAGGGCCTGCAGCACCAGCGGCACGGCGAGCTGGCGCGGGCCGCCGAGGCGCTGCGCATGGCCTGCCTGCTCGATCCCTCGCGGCATGAGGCCGTCTTCACGCTGGCCTGGGTGCTGCACGACCTGGACCAGCTGCCCGAGGCCGTGGCCTGGGCCGAGCGCGCCCTGCAGGCCGAACGCCAGCCGGGTCGGCTGCTGCAGTTGGCCTGGCTGCGCCAAAAGAGCGGTGATCCCGCCGCCGCGCTGGACCTGTACGAAGAAGCCATCGCCGCCTACGCCTGGGCCGCGCCCGAGCAGGTGCGCCTGCACCTGCACCGCGCCCAGTGCCTGGCCGCGCTCGGCCAACCCCTGCGCGCCGCCGCGTGCCTGGCCGAGGGCCTGGAGCGCTGGCCCACCCACCCCGAACTGCTGGACGCCCTGATCGAATGGGAATGCCGGCACGGCCACCTGGAACGCGCCATCGCCCTGGCGCGCCAGCGGGTGGACGCCGCGCCGGACGATGCCGCCGCCTGGCACCTGCTGGGCGCGCTGCAACAGCGCGCCGGCGACCTGAGCGGCGCCGACACCAGCTTCAACGAAGTGCAGCAGCGCGACATGGACCGCTGGGACGCGCTGCTGCGGCGGGCCCAGATTCAATTGCACTGGCAACGCCCGCTGGACGCCGAGTGGCTGCTGATGCAGGTGCTGGCGCGCCAGCCCCATTGCCTGCCCGCGCAAGCGCTGCTGGGGCAGGCCCAGCTCGATCTGGGCCAGCGGGACGCGGCCCGCCGCCATCTGCTGCAGGCCTTGCGCGCCCAACCGCGCCACCCCGACGCCTGGCAGGTGCTCGCGCGAGTGCACGCGCAGCGCGGCCGCTGGGCGCTGGCGCGCCGCTGCCTGGCGCGCGCCGACCGCGCCGGCGCCGACGCGGTCGATGTGCTGCGCCAGCTCGCCTGGCTCGCCAAGGACCAGGGCGATCTGCCCACCGCCGCGGGCGCCGTGCGCGAGCTGCTGCGCCGCCGCCCCCAAGACCTCGCGGTGCGCGTGCAAGCCGCCTTCGTGCTCGCGGCCGCGCAAGACCTCGCGGCGGCCGAGCAGCAGGCCGAGGCCGCCGTCGCGCAGGACCCGGCCTTCGCGCCGGCCTGGCGCGCGCTGGCGCAGGTGCGCTGCCAGCAACGGCGCCTGGACGAGGCCCAGTCCGCCGCCGAAACCGCCCTGGCGCTGGCGCCCGCCGACCCCGCCACGCTGCGCCAGTTCGGCTGGATCCTGCTCGACGCACAGCGCTTCGGCGCGGCGCGGCTGGCTTTCCTGCACGCCAGCGAACTCGACCCGCAGAACCCGGTGCCGCTGCGCGAGCTGGCCGAGGCCTGTCTGCGCTCGGGCGAGTTCGCGCTGGGCCGGCGGACCGTGGAGCGGCTGCTGTCCTTGCGGCCCGGCGAAACGCCGGCGCGCCTGTTGCTCGCGCGCCTGCTCAGCGAAGACCCCCTCTCCACCGCCACCGACCACCGCCAGGCCGTGGCCCTGTGCCGCGAACTCATCGGTGCCCGCGAGCGCGCCAGCGACGCGGCGCGCTCGCTGCTGCGCCTGCACGCCCTGGGCGTGGAAGAAGCGGCGCCGGTGCTGGCGCTGCTGCCCCGGGGCGACCGCCGCGCCGCGCTGCGCGAGGCCTTGGCCGAGGCCTCCCACCGCCACGGCCACGGCGCGCTGCTGCGCCTGGCCCAGTGGGCCGAGGCGGACTGTCCCGACGACCTCTGGCTCGGCAGCGCCGCGCTCTACGCGCGTTCGCTCAGCGAGCGGTCCACGGCGCAGGGGCTGGCCCTGGCCTCACGCCAGGCCTACCGCGCGCTCAAGCTGCGCGCGGGCCTGGACCGCCAGGCCCCCGGTGCGCCCGCACGCCGGCCCGGATCACGGCCCCGCATCGCCTACCTCGCGGGCCAAGGGCACGAGCGGCTGCTGCGCCGTGTGCTGGCGAGCCACGAGGCGCAGGCCGCCGAGGTCCATGTCTTCACGAACCGACCGATGGCCGGGTTGCCGGCCCACATCCACCAGCGGGCCCTGGACCCGGCCGAACTGGCGCGCCGCTGCGCCGCGCTGCGCATCGACGTGCTGATCGACGCCGGCGGACTGCACCCCTTCGAAGGCCAGTTCGAGGTCCTTCAGGCCCTGGCGCGGCGACCCGCGCCGCTGCAGATCGGCTGGCTGGGCTGCTGGGGCACGTCCGGCGGCCTGTTCGACGCCCTGCTGTGCGACGCCGCCTCGGTGCCACCCGCGCACGAAGCGCTGCACGAGGAAGCCTTGTGGCGCCTGGACGGCGGCCAGTGGTGCTGGGACCCGCCGCTGCACGCGCCCCCGCCGCTGACTCTGCCCATGCAGGCCACCGGTGCGCCCACCTTCGGGGTGCTCGCGCGCGGCCTGCGGATCAACGAGGCCAGCCTGCGGGCCTGGGCCCGCGTCCTGCTGGCCACGCCAGGGGCCAGCCTGCGCTTCATCGGCGAACTCGCACTCGATTGGCCGCAGCGCGCCCAGGTGTTGCGCACTCTGGACGCGCACGGCGTGGCGACCACGCGCGTGGCCTTCGACCCGCCCTGCGCCTACGAAGACCTGCTGCGCTGGTGCCAGCGGATCGACCTGGTGCTCGACAGCTTCCCCGGCAACGGGGGCCTAAGCCTGCTGGACCCGCTCTGGATGGGCGTGCCCGTGCTCACGCTGAGCGGCGCCTGGGCCGGCGCCCGCCAGGGCCATTCGCTGCTGGCCGCCCTGGGCCTGCAGGACTGGGTGGCCGACACGCCAGAGGCCTTCGTCGCCACCGCCGCGGCCCTGGCCCAGGACCCCGACGCGCTGGCCCAGCACCGCGCCAGCCTGCGCCAGCGCCTGCTGGACTCGCCGCTCTGCGACGGCCGCCGCGTGGCCCGGCAGATCGAAGCCCTCTGCCAGCAAGCGGTCGACAGCGCCGACCCCGCCGAGTTCGGCGCCGACCCCAAGGCCCGCCAGCGCGCCCAGGCGCGCCGCGCGCTGCGCGCCTGGCTGGACCGCCCCACGCGGCTGGCGCTGCCCCCGGCCGATGGCGACACGCCGCCCGATCTGTCGGTCATCGTCGTGCTCTACAACCAGGCCGGACTCACCCGCCGCACCCTGCAGGCGCTGGCCGATGAGCGCGGCCTGCGCTTCGAGACCATCGTCATCGACAACGCGTCCGGCGACGAGACGGCCGAGCTGCTCGCGCGCGTCTCGGGCGCGCGCGTGGTGGTCAATGAACAGAACCTGGGCTTCCTGCGCGCCGCGAACCAGGGCGCGGCCCTGGCGCGCGGGCGCCACCTGCTGTTCCTCAACAACGACGCCATCGTGCAAGCCGGCAGCCTGCGGGCCGCCGTGCGCCGCCTCGACGCCGAGCCCGCGATCGGCGCCCTGGGCGGGCGCATCGTGCTCAGCGCCGGCGGACTGCAGGAGGTGGGCAACGTCCTCTTTCGCGACGGCAGCGCCCACGGCGTGGGGCGCGGCGAAGACCCCTTCTGCCCGGCCGCCATGTGCAGCCGCGCCACCGACTACGTCTCCGGCGTCTTCCTGGCCGTGCCAGCGCCGCTGTGGCGCATGCTGGGCGGCTTCGACGAGGCCTTCGCCCCCGCCTACTACGAAGACAGCGACTTCTGCCTGCGCGTGTGGCGCGCGGGCTTTCGCGTGGTGGTCGACCCCGACGTGCTGGTCGAACACCTGGAATGGGGCAGTGCGCCCGGTGACGAAGCCGAACGCCGCATGCGCGAGAACCGCGCGCGCTTCCAGGCCCGCCACGCGGACTGGCTGCGCGGCCAGCCCCACCCGCACACGCCACGCCTGGACGGCGACCGCTGGCGCTCGCCCGAGGACCATCCGCGCCGCCCGCGCGTGCTCATCATCGACAACGAGGTGCCGCACATGCACAAGGGCGGCGGCCTGCCGCGCGCGCGCCTCATGCTGCAGGCCCTGCGCGACTGGCCCGTGAGCTTCTTCCCGCTCTGGCAGACCGAGGACGACTGGCGCGACATCCAGGCCTCGCTGCCCAGCAGCGTTGAGGTGGTGCTGGGCCACGGCATGGCGCGGCTGGAGGCCTTCCTGGAACGCCGCCGCGGCGTCTACGACGTGCTGCTGGTGAGCCGCCCACCCAACCTGAAGGCGCTGCAGCCGCTGCGCGCGCGCCGGCCCGAACTCTTCGCCGGCATGCGCCTGGTCTACGACGCCGAGGCCCTGTTCGCGCTGCGCGAGATCGCCGAGGCGGCGGTGCGCGGCCAGCCCATGCCCCGCGCGGCCGCGCAGGCGCACCTGGCGCGCGAGATCGCCCTGGCGCGCGGCGCCAGCGAGGTGCTGGTGGTCTCCGAGCGCGACGCCGCGTGTTTTGCCGCCGCCGGCCACCGCGTCAGCCTGCTGAGCCACGGCATGGCGGTGCGCCGTGAGGTGCCCGGCCCGGCCACGCGCCAGGGCCTGCTCTTCGTGGGCGCGCTGCACCCCGACACGCCCAATGAGGACGGCTTGCTCTGGTTCATCGAGCAGGTGATGCCGCGGCTGCGCGAGCGACTGCCGCAGCCGCCCGTGCTGTCCGTGGTCGGCGTCAACCGCTCGCCCCGGCTGACGCGCCTGGCCAGCGAACACGTGCGCCTGCTGGGTCCGCAAGAGGCGCTGGCGCCTCACTACGACGGCGCGCGGGTTTTCATCGCGCCGGTGCGCTTCGCCGGTGGCGTGCCGGCCAAGGTCATCGAGGCCGCGGCCCAGGGCATCCCGGTCGTGGCCTCGGCGCTGCTGGTGCGCCAGCTCGGCTGGATCGCGGGCCGCGATATCCAGTCCGCGCGCGACGCCGAGGCCTTCGCCGCCGGCGTCCTGCGTCTGCTGCGCGACGACGCCCTGTGGCAGCGCCAACAGGCGGCCGCCTGGCAACGCTGCGCCGAGCGCTACGCGCCCGAGCGCTTCGCCCAGGTCCTGCGCCAGGCGCTGCGGGGCCGTCCCGAGGAGTCGGCATGAGCGCCGCCGGGCCGATCCCAAGGCGCTCAGCCCTGCCGTGCGCCGCGCGGAGGGCCGTTCCATGAGCGCTGCTGTGCACCCGCTCGAAACCGCGGCGCTGCGCCGCTGGCGCCGCCTGCGCGCCGAAGGCCGCGGCGCCGACGCCGATGCCGTGCTGTGGGACGCGCTGGCCCAGGAGCCCAACCTGCCCGGCGTGCACGTGGCCCTGGCGCGCCAGCGCTGGCCGGGCCCCGACTACCGGCACTGGCTGGCCTGGTTCCACGCCCACCTGAAACCGCGCCTCTACCTGGAGATCGGCGTCGAGTTCGGCCACACCCTGAGGCTGGCGCGGCCGGGGACCCAGGCCACCGGCGTCGACCCCGCGCCGCGCGGCGACCCGCTGAGCGGCTGCGAGGCGCCCACGCGCCTGTTCCCCTGCACCAGCGCCGCGTTCTTCGCCGAGCTGGGCGCGGACGATCCGCTGGCCGCACAGGGCTTCGACCTCGCGTTCATCGACGGCGACCACGCCTTCGACGCGGTGCTGGACGACTTCATCGGCGCCGAACGCCTGGCCGCGCCGGGCGCCGTGCTGCTGCTGCACGACACCGTGCCGCTGACGGCCGCGACGGCGGGCCGCGAGCGGCGCACGGGCTTTCACACGGGAGACGGCTGGAAGATCGTGCCCTGCCTGCGCGCCCTGCGGCCCGATCTGCGCGTCGTGACCCTGTCCACGGCGCCCACCGGCCTCACGGTGGTGACGGGCCTGGACCCATCGTCCACGCGGCTGCCGGAGCGGCGCCAGGCCATCCGCGAGAGCTACGCCGCCCTGCCCCCTGAAGCTGTGGTGGCCGAGCCCGGGCGCGTGCTGGCGCTGGGCCCCAACGACCCGGTGTGGCTGGCGCGCTGGCTCAGCGCGGCCGGCGCGCGATGACGCAGCCGAAGCAGGGGTCCAGCTGGCCGCTGCGCAAGAGCTCCTCTTCGGCCTCCAGCAGGGCATCGAGGTAAGGCGCCTCGGCATCGCCGAGGAAGTTCTGCGCGATGTCGCTCAGCAGCACGTGCAGCAGCGCACCGCCGTAGGGGCGCCAGGCCAGGCGCTCGAAATGGCCCGACAGCAGCGGCAGCAGCTCGGAGGAACGCACCGCCTCGCTCGCGTCCACCGCGATCACCTCCTGCGGCGTGGGCCGGCGCGCGTGGGCCTTGAGGCGGCCGTCCAGCGTCGTGCGCAGGCGCGGCGGCAGCAGCTCCAGCAAGGTATTGAGGTGGCGCACATGGCCTGGCGACCATTGGAAGCGGTCCGGGCCGACGTACTCGTCGAGAAAGAACCAGCCCCCGGGGGGCAGCAGCGTCGCCACGTCCGCGTACAGACGCTCGATCGCGCTGCAGTGGTGCACCGCGGCCACGCCGAGCACGGCGTCGAAGCTGCCGGGCTCGAAGCCGGGTGCGCCGACGGGCAGCTGGTTCATGTCGGCCTGGAGGTAGTCGATCGCCAGGCCCTGGGCCTGGGCGGCCTCGCGCGCGCGCTCCAGCACCCGGCTGGACAGGTCCAGCGCCACCGCGGACTCGGCCCAGCCGGCGCTCACGGTCTCGCGTTCGACGTGGCCCTCGCCGCAGGCCAGCACCAGCACGCGGCGCAGCGGCAGCGGGCGCTCGGCGGCGACCCGCTGGAAGAACCACTGCAGCGGGTGCACCGCCGGGTCCCCCGACACCGCCTGGGCGATGCGGGCCTTGACGGTGGACAGATGGGTCCACTGCAGGCCGTGCTCGGTCCAGCTCGCGGGGTCGCCCCAGGCCGCGTCCAGCTGGGCCACGGTGCGCGGATCGAATCGGGCAGAAGGGTCGGCGTGCGGCATGGGCGGTGGTGGGGCGGTCGCGGTGCGGGTCTCATTGTGGCCTCGGCGGGCCGGCTCGAACGCTTCAGTCCAGGCCCTTGGGGTGGCCGGTCAGGCGGCGCAGGCGCGCGCCGTCCTCCGGGTGCTCGTGGGGGCACAGGATGCCCTCCTCGCCGTGGCGGCGGCCATTCATGTAGCGGTCCAGGCGGTCGAGCATGCGCCGCGGGTGGCGCGCCACCTGGGCCTCGTCTTTCACGAAGACGGCCACGAAATCGCTCCACACGTCGAGCTTCTGGTAGGCCGTGAACGACTCCAGCAAGGCCGGCCGGTACCCCGAGCGCACGGCCCAGCGCACCAGCGCCACGCCGGCGTCGGGATAGAAGCGCCAGCAGTCCACCGGGTAGCGGTGGAAGTCGCCGTTGGAGGGCGCGTTCAGGTAGAAGAGCCCCGACGGCTTGAGCACGCGCAGGATCTCGTTGAAGCTGAGCCAGAACATCTCGACGTGTTCGAAGCACGAGCTGCTGACCACGGCGTCGATGCTCTGGTCGGCGAAGGGCAGCCGGTAGGGGTCGTCGAGCACCACGTCGACGCCGCGACCGGGCGCGAAGTCCACGCCGATGTAGCGGCAGGCGGCGGGTGCCCGCGCGCGCAGCGAGCCGTTCACGTCCTGGGCGCCGATGTCCAGGACCGTGAGCGCCTCGCCCGCGTTCAGGTAGGTGTCGAAAAAGAGGCCGCCGTTGTCAAGGGCACTGGGATGCATGCCCCGATCCTAGCGGCCTGGGCAGAAGCGGCCGGGCTCAGCCCTGGGCGTTGAGCTTTTGCTCCAGGTCGTGCAGCACCTGGTAGCAGGCGAAGACGCGGCCCACGCTGGCGTTGGGTTCGCGGCCTTCGCGGATGGCGGCGAAGAACTCGCGGTCCTGCAGCTCGATGCCATTCATGCTCACGTCCACCTTGGACACGTCGATCTTCTCGTCCTTGCCGTTGAACAGGTCGTCGTAGCGCGCGATGTAGGTCGCCGTGTCGCCGATGTAGCGGAAGAAGGTGCCCAGCGGGCCGTCGTTGTTGAACGAGAGCGAGAGCGTGCAGATGGCGCCGTTGGCGGCCTTGAGCTGGATGCTCATGTCCATGGCGATGCCCAGCACCGGGTGGATCGGGCCCTGGATCGCGTGGGCCAGCACGATGGGGCTGTTGGCCTGGTAGGCGAACAGGTCCACGGTGTGCGCGGCGTGGTGCCACAGCAGGTGGTCGGTCCAGCTGCGGGCCTGGCCCAGCGCGTTGGTGTTGGTGCGGCGGAAAAAATAGGTCTGCACATCCATCTGCTGGATGTTGAACTCGCCGGCCTGGATCTTCTGGTGCACGAACTGGTGGCTGGGGTTGAAGCGGCGCGTGTGGCCGCACATGGCCACCAGGCCGGTCTGCTTCTGCAGGTCCACCACGGCCTGCGCGCCCTTGAGGCTGTCGGCCAGGGGAATCTCCACCTGCACGTGTTTGCCGGCCTTCAGGCAGGCCAGGCTCTGCTCGGCGTGCATCTGCGTGGGCGTGCACAGGATGACGGCGTCCAGCTCCTGGATGGCCAGCGACTCGTTCAGGTCGGTGGTGACGTGGCCGATGCCGTACTTGCTGGCGACTTCCTGGGTCTTGTCGAGCTCGCGCCCGATCAGCGAGATGACCTCGACACCAGCGATGTTCTTGATGCCGTCCAGGTGCTTGACGCCGAAGGCGCCGGCGCCGGCCAGCGCCACTTTGATGGTCTTGTTGGTGCTCATTTATTGGTTCTCCAGGATCAGGTGGCCCACGGCGGTGTTGCTCGCGGGCACGTGGAAGAAGCGGTGCGCCACCTTCGGGCGCGGCCCGCCGGCGGCGTCGGCCATGGCGCCGCGCGCGATCAGCCACATCACGAGTTCGATGCCCTCGCTGCCGGCCTCGCGCACGTAGTCGATGTGCGGGATCGCGGCCGCCGCCTCGGGGTCGGTCTCGAGCAGGTCGAGGAAGCGGTTGTCGAAGTCCTTGTTGATGAGGCCGGCGCGCGGGCCCTGCAGCTGGTGGCTCATGCCGCCCGTGCCCCAGATGTGCACGTTCAGGTCTTCGTCGTAGCTCTCCACCGCCTTGCGGATGGCCTTGCCCAGGTTGTAGCAGCGCTGGCCGCTGGGCACGGGGTACTGCACCACGTTCACCGCGAAGGGGATCACCGGGCAGGGCCAGGCCTGGGGCTGGCCGCACATCAGCGACAGCGGCACGGTCAGGCCGTGGTCCACGTCCATCTTGTTGACGATGGTGAGGTCGAAGTCCTGCTGGATCACGCTCTGCGCGATGTGCGCGGCCAGCTCGGGGTGGCCCTTGACCACGGGCACCGGGCGCGGGCCCCAGCCCTCGTCGGCGGGCTGGAACTCGGCGGCTGTGCCGATGGCGAAGGTGGGGATGAAGTCCAGGCTGAAGGCGGTGGCGTGATCGTTGTAGACCAGGAACACCACGTCGGGCTTGTTGTCCTTCATCCACTGCTTGGAGAACTCGTAGCCCTTGAAGAGCGGCTGCCAGTACGGCTCGCCGGTCTTGCCCAGGTCCATGGCCGCGCCGATGGCGGGCACGTGCGAGGTGTAGACGGATGCGGTGATGCGTGCCATATCAATGTTTCCCTTGCGAACCCTGGGGCTGGCGGTGCGCCTGCGCGTCGCCGTCCTCGCCGATGCGGCGGTTGCCTTCGACCGAGCGGCCGCCGCCGATCATCATGTTGCGGTACTCCTCCTCGGTCATGCCGGTCATGGAGCCCGCCATCTGCTGGAAGCTCTTGCCGTCGGTGGCGCCGATCTTGGCCAGGAAGTAGATGTTGCCGCCCAGGCGGATGCACCAGTTGAGGTCGCGCGCCAGCACGGCCTGCTTCTGCTCTTCCGTCATGGCCCACTCGTCGAGGTAGGCGCGCTCGTCCTTCTTGAAGCGCTCGCGGTTCTCGGCCTTCATCAGGCTCATGCAGAACTGGTTGAGCCAGTAGCCCTTGCGGCTCTGCTCGGCGTCGAAGATGGTCGTGCCGGGCACGTCCTTGTAGGGTTTGTCGAGAGCCATGTCAGACCTCCTCGGGCCAGTAGAGGCGCATCGGGTTGTCGACCAGCAGCTTCTTCTGCAGCTCGGCCGTCGTGGCGATGTGCGGGATGAAATCGACCAGCAGGCCGTCGTCGGGCATGTGGTCCTTGAGGTTGGGGTGCGGCCAGTCGGTGCCCCACAGCACACGGTCGGGGAAGCTCTCGACGACCTGGCGCGCGAAGGGCACCACGTCGCGGTAGGCGGCCTGCTCACCGTTCAGGGCCTTGGGGCCGCCCAGGCTGAGGCGCTCGGGGCAGCTCACCTTGCTCCAGACGTTCTCATGCTCGCGCATGAACTTCAGGAAGAGCTGGAACTCGGGGCCGTCGATGGGTTTGCTCACGTCGGGGCGGCCCATGTGGTCCACCACCACGGTGGTGGGCAGCGCGGTGAAAAAGTCCCACAGCTCCGGCAGGTCCACGGCCTCGAAGTAGATGACCACGTGCCAGCCCAGGGCCTTGATGCGGCCGGCGATCTCCATCAACTCGTCCTTGGGCGTGAAGTCCACCAGGCGCTTGACGAAGTTGAAGCGCACGCCGCGCACGCCGCTGGCGTGCAGGTCCTGCAGCTCCTGGTCGGTGACGCTGCGCTTGACCGTGGCCACGCCGCGCGCCTTGCCGCCGCTGCTGCGGCAGGCGTCGGCCATGGCGCGGTTGTCGGCGCCGTGGCAGGTGGCCTGCACGATCACGTTGCGCGAGAAGCCCAGGTGGTCGCGCAGGGCGAACAGCTGCTGCTTGCTGGCGTCGCAGGGCGTGTACTTGCGCTCGGGCGCGTAAGGGAATTCGGCGCCGGGGCCGAACACGTGGCAATGCGCGTCCACGCTGCCCGGGGGCAGCTGGAAGCGGGGCTTGCTCGGGCCGTCGAACCAGTCGAGCCAGCCGGCGGTCTTGGTGAAGTCTCCTGATGTCGGTTTGGTCATTCGCAAAGTCCTACGCGTGAGGTGAAGCTGGCGAGAACACCGCGGGACCGGCTTTGCCGGACCGCAGCTGTGTCCCCTGGAGGGGATCGCGCGAAGCGCGGCGGGGGTGCTCCTTGTTCAGTCGATGTATTTCAAGCCGGCGGCGGCCAGCGGCTCGCGCATCTTGTACATGTCCAGGCCAAGCACGCCGCTGGCGAGCTTGTCGCGCTTCTCGCCTTCGAAGCTCTCGCGCTTGCGGGCGGCGGCCAGCGTCTCGGTCGCGCGCGCGGCGGGCACGCAGACCACGCCGTCGTCGTCGGCCACGATCACGTCGCCCGGCGTGACCAGCATGCCGGCGCAGACGATGGGGATGTTCACCGAGCCCAGGGTGGCCTTGATCGTGCCCTTGCTGCTGATGGCCTTGCTCCAGACCGGGAAGTTCATTTCCTTCAGGGTCTTGACGTCGCGCACGCCGGCGTCGATGACCAGGGCACGCGCGCCGCGGGCCTGGAAGCTGGTGGCCAGCAGGTCGCCGAAGTAGCCGTCGGTGCATTCGGCGGTCACGGCGGCGACCACGATGTCGCCCGGCTGAATCTGCTCGGCGGCGACGTGCATCATCCAGTTGTCGCCCGGCTGCAGCAGCACGGTGACGGCGGTGCCGCTGACCTGCACGCCGGTCTGGATCGGGCGCATGTAGGGTTTGAGCAGGCCGACGCGGCCCATGGCCTCGTGCACGGTGGCCGAGCCCAGCGCGGCCAGGCCATCGGCGGCTTCCTTGTCGGCGCGTTGGATGTTGCGGTAGACGACGCCCAGTTCGTACATGTTTGTGCTCCTCTTTCGGTATCGGTGGTTTACAGGCCCTTGGCCTTCAGGCGCGCGTCCAGGCGCGGGAACACGCGGCGCACGTTGCCTTCGTAGATCGCGTGCTTGTCCTCGGCGGACAGGATCTTCGAGGCCTCGATGTAGCGCTTGGTGTCGTCGTAGTAATGGCCCGTGGTCGGGTCCACGCCGCGCACCGCGCCGATCATCTCCGAAGCGAACAGCACGTTCTTGACCGGGATCACGGTGTTGAGCAGGTCGATGCCGGGCTGGTGGTACACACAGGTGTCAAAGAACACGTTGTTCATCAGGTGGGTGTCCAGCAGCGGCTTCTTCATCTCCTGCGCCAGACCGCGGAAACGGCCCCAGTGGTAAGGCACCGCGCCGCCGCCGTGCGGGATCAGGAACTTCAGCGTCGGGAAGTCCTTGAACAGGTCGCCCTGGATGAGCTGCATGAAGGCCGTGGTGTCGGCGTTGAGGTAGTGCGCGCCGGTGGTGTGGAAGCAAGCGTTGCAGCTCGTGCTCACGTGGATCATGGCCGGCAGGTCGTACTCGACCATCTTTTCGTAGATGGGGTACCAGTGCCTGTCGGTCAGCGGCGGGCTGGTCCAGTGGCCACCGGAGGGATCGGGGTTGAGGTTGATGCCGACCGCGCCGTATTCCTTGACGCACTTCTCCAGCTCGGGGATGCAGGTGGCCGGGTCCACGCCAGGGCTTTGCGGCAGCATGGCCACGGGCACGAAGTGCTCGGGGAACAGCGTGGAGACGCGGTAGCAGAGCTCGTTGCAGATCGCGGCCCAGGTGCTGGACACGCCGAAATCGCCGATGTGGTGGGCCATGAAGCTGGCGCGCGGGCTGAACAGCGTGATGTCGCTGCCACGCTCCTTCATGAGCTTGAGCTGGTTGGTCTCGATGGACTCGCGCAGCTCGTCGTCGCTGATCTTCAGGTCGGCGACCTTGGGCATCTGGGCCGGGTCCTTGATGCCCGCGATCTGGGCGTTGCGCCAGTTCTCCAGCGCCTTGGGTGCCGTGGTGTAGTGGCCGTGGCAGTCGATGATCAGGGACATGTGGGGGGCTCCTCTCGGGTGTTCTGGGGATTCAAAAAAATCAGGCGGGCGACATGCCCTGGCGCCGCTTGGCCTCGGCCGCGTCGGGCGAGGTCATGAAGGCCAGCAGCGCGCGCACCGTTTCGGCGCGCGGCGCGTTCACCGGGATGCCGGCGCTGAAGACGGTGACGATCTGGATCGGTTCGGGCAGGCCGCCGACGATGGCGATGCCCGGCACGTGCAGCAGCTCGCTGAGCTGTTGGAAACCCAGCGCCACCTCGCCCTTGGCCACCAGCGAGGCCACCGGCACGCCGGGCGGCGCCTGCACGGTCTTGGCGGCCATGGCCTCGGCGATGCCCCAGCGCTCGAAGAGCTTCTGCAAGGCCACGCCGCTGGGGCCGGTGGAGTAGCTGATCTTGTCCGCCGCCAGCAGCGCGGCCTGCACCGACGCCTCGCTCGACAGGTCGGGCGCTGGCGCGCCGTCGCGCACGCAGGCGGCCACGCCGCTGCGCACCAGGTCCACGCGGCCCGCTTGCAGGTGGCCGGCGGCGATGAGCTTGTCGATGGCGTCCGAGGCCAGGATCACCACGTCGAAGGCCTCGCCGGCCGCCACGCGCTTGGCCGCGTCCACGCCGCCCACCGACTCGATGGCCACGGCCTGTCCGGTGCGCGCCGTGTAGGCACCGGTGAGTTCGGCCAGCACCTGGCGGGTGGCCATGGAAGAAATGCCGGTCAGGGGGGCGTTCATGGGCGTCCAGAAGAAAGACAGTCATTGTCGGCAGCCTGGCGCTGTACGAAAACCCATACAACCGGCTAGCAGCTAGAACAAAATCACATACCTGCTGTCCAACGCCGATTCGGCCTTTCCCCCCATGGACCTCAAGCAACTCGAATACTTCGTGCGCGTGGCCGAGCTCGGCAGCTTCACGCGCGCCGCCATCGCGCTGGACGTCGCGCAGCCCGCCCTGTCGCGCCAGGTGCGGCTGCTCGAAGTGGAGCTGCGCCAGAACCTGCTGGTGCGCAACGGCCGCGGCGCCACGCCCACCGAGGCCGGCAAGCTGCTGCTGGCGCACGGGCGCGGCATCCTGCACCAGGTGGAGCGCGCGCGAGAGGAACTGGGCCGCGTGCGCGGCGCGCTGGCCGGAAGGGTGGCCATCGGGCTGCCGCCGACGCTGGCGCGCACGCTGTCGGTGCCGCTCACGCGGGCCTTCCGCCAGCAGTTGCCCGAGGCCTCGCTGTCCATCACCGAGGGCCTGTCGGCCACCATGCAGGAATGGCTGCTCACCGGCCGGCTGGACATCGCCGTGCTCTACAACGCCCAGCCGGTGCCGGAATTGGAGATCCAGCCCCTGGCCGAAGAGGACCTGTGGCTGGTGCAGCCGCGCCCGCCCGGTCTGCCGGAAGACCCGCCGCCCTCGCCCATCGCGCTGCGCGACCTGGCCGATCTGCCGCTGATCATCCCCAGCCGGCCCAACGCGGTGCGCATGCAGCTGGAGCACGAGCTCGCGGCCATCGGCCTGCGCCCGAAGGTGGCGCTGGAGATCGATGGCGTCTCGGCCATCCTGGACCTGGTGGCCGACGGCGCGGGCGCCGCCCTGCTCTCGCGCAACGCCGTGGCCAGCTCGATCCGGCCCTCGGCCTACCGGCTGCGCGGCATCGATCCGCCCCTGCGCACGCGCCTGAGCCTGGCCACCAGCGCGCAGCGACCGACCACGCTCACGCAGCAGTCCACGCTGGAATTGATCCGCCAGACGCTGGCGGCCACGGCGCCGCGCTGAGGCGCGGATCGGTCCGACGTCTGGGGCCCGTGGACCGGCCCCCTCCCGCAAGATGCAGATGACCAGGCAGGCCATCGACCACATGGACGGGTCCGGAACTGGAGCGCCCTGGCCCCCGCTGAATCGGCGTTCCCACTCTGTTTAGCCCGGATTCAGCATGAGACCTCAAACCACCAAGTCCCACCCATCCTCGGGCACGAAGTCCTATTGGCGAGCCAACAGCCAAGCGCTTCAGAAACAAGACCAGCGATTTGCTGGGGTACATCCACCTGAAGGAAACCAACATCACCCGCGAATTGAGGGGGGCGGTGAAGGCGCTGAACGATGCGGTGCGGGCAGCGTGCCGCGCCGATACATTCCTGTCCCCTCAGTGAGCGCAGCGCCTCAGTCCGGTCCGACCATCACCGCCAGCCCCACCAGCCCCATCAGCACGGGCTGGTGCAGCAGGTAGTAGCTCAGGCTCCAGCGGCCCCAGCGGGCCATGAAGCGGCCCAGCGCGCCGCCCTGCCCCGAACCGCCCAGCCACTGCGGGCGGTTCGCCCCCACCCAGCGCCCGGCGGCCAGGCCCCACCACACCACGCCCATCCACGGCAGCAGGGGCACGTAGTCCTCGGTGAAGGGCTTGCGGCTGATGAAGCCCAGCGCGTTCCAGCCGCGTAGGTTGAGCACCTCCAGCGCGGGCCATTGCGCCATGGCGGCAGGCGCCAGCCAGGGCAGCACGATCGCCAGCGCGCCCAGCGGCCACAGCCAGCGCCCCCAGCCGCCGGTGAGCCGCGCCACCACCAGCATCGCCGCGATGCCGTGCAGCACGCCGAAGTAGATGAAGCTCTTGGGGAACATGAACCACGAGCCCAGCGTGACCAGCAGCGCCGCGCCCGCCACCTGCGCCCAGCGGCGCCAGAAGCGCGGCCAGCCCTGGCCCTGTTGCAGCGCCACCGCCTGCGACAGGCCGGCCGTGAACAGGAACAGGCTCACGATGGCCGTGCGCTGCATGGTCCAGAAGGGGTCGCTGAGGAAGGCCTGGTGGATCAGGCCGAAGTAATCGAGGTCGAAACAGAAGTGGTAGACCGTCATCCACAGCAGCGCCAGGGCGCGCAGCTGGTCGATGCGGTCGTACCGGGTGCCGCTCATGCCGAAGCGCCGCGCCAGAGCGCCAGCAGGTGCCCTGCCAGGGCCTGGGGCTCGCTCACCATGGGGTCGTGGCCGGTGGCCATTTCGATGAGCCGCCAGCCAGGCTCCTGCCGCACGCGCGCCCGCGACGGCGCGATGGTGGCCAGGGCCGGCGCGGTGCAGTCGATGAAGCAGCGCGGCACGCGGGCCCAGGCCTCGCCGTCGAATTCCAGCGGCTGCTGGTAGAGCCGGAACGGCTGCGGCGTCTGGCGGCGGTTGACCCAATCGCGGTCCGCGCCCTGCAGGCCGAACAGCGAGGCATCCGGCGGCGCAAAGTGCAGGCCGCCGCTGGGTTGGGCGGCGGCGGTGCGCGCGGCCTTCGTTTCTTCGCTGTGGTGGCTGCTCCAGCTGTCGCCGGGGTACGGCAGCGCGGCGTCCAGGTAGACCAGCTGCGCCAGACAGCCCGGGCGCTCGCGCAGCAGGCGGTCGGCCACGCCGGTGATGACCATGCCCGCGTAGCTGTGGCCCACCAGCACCACGCGGCCCAGCTCTTCGGCCTCGATCAGGCCCACCACGTCCTGGATGTGCGTGTGCAGGTCGATGGCCGGGCCCATGAGATGGGCCCGCTCGCCCAGGCCGGTGAGCGTAACGGCGTGCGCCTCGGCGCCGGCCGCGCGCAGCAGCGGCAACACGCGGCGCCAGCACCAGGCGCCGTGCCAGGCGCCGTGGACCAGGACGATGGACGTGTGTGCGGACAAAGGCCTTCTCCGGGACAATACGCGGTTCCGCGATTCTGCCCGCCCCCATGCTGCCCCACCAGATCGAGCTGCTCTCCCCCGCCCGCACGGCCGACATCGGCATCGAGGCCGTCAACCACGGCGCCGACGCCGTCTACATCGGCGGCCCCTCGTTCGGCGCGCGCACCTCGGCCGACAACAGCGTGCAGGACATCGCCCGCCTGGCCAAGCACGCGCACCGCTTCGGCAGCCGCATCTACGTCACGGTCAACACCATCCTGCGCGACGACGAGCTGGAGCCCGCGCGAAAGCTCATCCACCAGCTCTACGACGCGGGCGCCGACGCGCTCATCGTCCAGGACATGGGCCTGCTGGAAATCGACCTGCCGCCCATCCAGTTGCACGCCAGCACGCAGACCGACATCCGCACGGTGGACAAGGCCGTGTTCCTGCAGAACGCGGGCCTGTCCAAGCTGGTGCTGGCGCGCGAACTCACGCTGCCGCAGATCCGCGCCATCTATGAGGCCCTGGACGAGCAGCGCTGCCTCGTCGAGTTCTTCATCCACGGCGCGCTGTGCGTGGCCTACAGCGGGCAGTGCTACGTGAGCCACGCCCACACCGGCCGCAGCGCCAACCGCGGCGACTGCTCGCAGGCCTGCCGCCTGCCCTACGAGGTGAAGGACAGCCAGGGCCGCATCGTGGCGCACGACAAGCACGTGCTCTCGATGAAGGACAACAACCAGAGCGGCAACCTGCGCGCCCTCATCGAGGCCGGCGCGCGCAGCTTCAAGATCGAGGGCCGCTACAAGGACCTGGGCTACGTCAAGAACATCACCGCGCACTACCGCCGGCTGTTCGACGAGATCCTGGAAGAGCGCCCCGAGCTGGGCCGCGCCTCCTCGGGCCGCTGCCACTTCAGCTTCGCGCCCGACCCCGACCAGAACTTCAACCGCGAATTCACCGACTACTTCGTCAATGGCCGCCAGGACGACATCGGCGCCTTCGACACGCCCAAGAACCCGGGCCGCCCCATCGGCTTCGTCACGCAGCTGGGCCCGAACTGGGTCGAGCTGCAGTGCGACGACGAGGCCACGGTCATCCACAACGGCGACGGCCTGTGCTACCTGGACCTGCACCGCGAACTCGTGGGCCTGCAGATCAACCGCGCCGAGCCCGCTGGCGCGCCGGGCCGCTTCCGCGTCTTCCCCAAGGACGCCCTGGAAGGCCTGCGCCACCTCAAGCGTGGCACGGTGGTGAACCGCAACCGCGACATGGACTGGGTGCGCGCGCTGGACAAGAAGTCCGCCGAGCGCCGCATCGGCGTCTGGATGGCCCTCTCCCGCACGGCCGAGGGCCTGCGCCTGGACCTCACCGACGAAGACGGCCACGCCGCCCACGCCGAGCTGGCCTGCGCGCTGGAGCCCGCGCGCGACGCCGCGCAGGCGCACGACAAGCTGCGCGAGGCCCTGGGCCGGCTGGGTGACACGCTGTTCGCGCCCATCGACATCTCGCTCGCCTTCAGCGAGCCCTGGTTCGTGCCGGCCTCGCTGCTGAACCCGCTGCGCCGCGAGGCCGTGGCTGCGCTGGAAGCCGCGCGCGCCAAGGCCTTCAAACGCCTGCCGCGCGGCCAGGCGGTGAAGCCGCCCGCGCCCTACCCCGAGGACACGCTGACCTACCTGGCCAACGTGTTCAACCACCGGGCGCGCGCCTTCTACGAAAAGCACGGCGTGAAGGTGATCGCCAGCGCCTATGAGTCGCACGAGGAGACCGGCGAGGTCAGCCTCATGATCACCAAGCACTGCGTGCGCTTCTCGCTCAGCCTGTGCCCCAAGCAGGCCAAGGGCGTCACCGGCGTGCAGGGCACGGTGCGCGCCGAGCCGCTGACCATCACCCACAACGATGAGAAGCTCACCCTGCGCTTCGACTGCAAGCCCTGCGAGATGCATGTGGTGGGCCGCATCAAGCCCTCGGTGATGAAGGCCGCGGCGGCCAGCCCCATCACCTTCCACCGCACGCGACCCACCGCGCGCGGCGCGCACTGAGTCTCGACGGGAGGTTCACGCGCCAAGCCGCTGCCGCCGTACTCCACGGCCTCATGGCCGATCCTGGAACCAAGCCCTCCCCCCTATTACAGAAGAAGGCATTGTCTTTGTACCGCTTCCTTTTGTATGAGACCTTCCAGCAGCAAACACCACGTTCCCGCGGGCCACATCAGCACAAGCTCCCCACACTTTTCTTGTGTTCCCTTGGTCAGGGCGATCAAGAAAGCCCGGCAGCGAGCGGCCCAGCAGTTGCCGGCCAACTTTGATGGCCATTCGCTCACCCTCATCTACGACCGCCGCAAGGTCTCCCGCCACGACGCGAAGGAGCAGGCGCTCAGGGGCGCGACCGTAGTGATGGATAGCATCTATGGTGTCCTCTATAACAGCCATGTGAACAAAGCCATCGTCATGGGCCCCAACTCCGAGGGACGGCTGCGTGTGGCGGTAAAGGGCTTTTTTCATAGCAACCCCTTCACCTATAAGAAAGAACAACAACGGGGTGCCGGGCAACTGAACATTGCTTGCAGGGTCCTGAAGCGCTGGCATGCGGATCCCCGGGTTCGAGAAGCGGCCAGCAACTTGCAGGGGTATATCCATCTGAAGAGAACCACCAACACCCTTGCTTTGCGAGTCGCGGTGAACGAACTGAATGAGGCGCTCAAGGCGTCGGCCCAGGTTCAGACGTAGGGCACCGGTTGCGGCGCGTGCCGCAGGTGCAGCGACAGGCCCAGCGCCGCCATGTGGTTGCCGTTGCGCCCGAGGATGGCCTCGGCCAGTGGCAGGAACTCCGACTCTTCCAGCCGCGCGTGCGCCGTGTAGTCCGCCACCAGCCGGCGCACGTCGCCGACATCGAGTTCGCTGTCCTGCCCGCGCGCCACGCGCTTGAGCTCTCGCTCCAGCGAGCGCCACAGCGCCTCCAACTGTCGGTGCTGGGTGGTCAGGTGCTCCACCAGTCGTTGTGCGCGCTCGCGCTCCGGCCCCGGCTCGGCGCTGGCCAGCACGGCGGGAAAGAGCTCACGCTCCTCGTCGAGGTGGTGCTCGAAGATGGCTTCGCGGAAAAAGGCAAGCGACTCCTCGGCAATGCGCCGGGCCTGCATGGCGGGCTCCAGCAGCGCGGGCAACCCATCGAGCGCGTGCAGCCGGCGCACGATGCCCGCGTGGCATTGCGTGAAGTTGGTCAGGGGCGCTTGATCGGGGGTGGCGGTGCTGTTCATGGCAGGACTCCTGCGGAATCGGTGGGCCAATCCAGTCTATGCCGCGCCCGCCGCGGCGCCTTGACCCAGGTCAAGGCCACAAAGCTCAGCCGGCCGTGGACCGCGCGCCGCGCAGGCGCTGGATGCCTTCCACCACGGCCAGCACCACCGCGCCGGCCGCGATGCCCATCAGCGCGCCGGCCAGGCTGGGCACGAAGGCGCCGAACCAGCCCAGGCTCTCGGCCCAGGTGTCCACGCCGTGCGCCAGCAGCGGCAGGCCGTGCAGCAGGATGCCGCCGCCCACCAGGAACATGGCGGCCGTGCCCAGCACCGACAGCGACTTCATCAGCCAGGGCGCGAAGGCCAGGATGCCGCGGCCGATGGCCTGCTTCCAGGCCTGCGCCTGCCGGGTCAGGTGCAGGCCCAGGTCGTCGAGCTTCACGATGCCGGCCACCAGGCCGTACACGCCCGCGGTCATCACCAGGGCGATGCCCACCAGCACACCGATGCGCTGCCCCATGGTGGCGCTGGCCACCGTGCCCAGGCTGATGACGATGATCTCGGCCGAGAGGATGAAGTCGGTGCGGATGGCCCCCTTGATCTTCGCCTTTTCGTAGGCCACGAGGTCCACGGCCTGGTCGGCCGCGGCCTTCACCAGCGCCTCGCGGCCCTTCGTGTCCTCGGCTTTGTGCGCGCCCAGCGCGTGGGCCAGCTTCTCCACGCCCTCGAAGCACAGGAACAGGCCGCCGAGCATGAGCAGCGGCGTGATGAGCGCGGGCACGAAGGCACTGATGAGCAGCGCCGCCGGCACCAGGATGGCCTTGTTCAGCAGCGAGCCTTTGGCCACCGCCCACACCACGGGCAGCTCGCGGTCGGCCTTTACGCCGGTGACCTGCTGGGCGTTGAGCGCGAGGTCGTCGCCCAGCACGCCCGCCGTCTTCTTGGCCGCGACCTTGGTCATGACCGACACGTCGTCGAGCAGCGTGGCGATGTCGTCGATGAGGGCGAGCAGGCTGGTTCCGGCCATGGGGGCTCCGCGGGTTTAGGTGGGCGTTGGGGGCCAGACCACGGGAAACAGGGGATCGTCCATGGCCGCGCCGGGGGACAGGCGGGCGTCCAGCCCCGGGAACGGGGGCGAGGTGCGCCAGCGGCGCGGCGCGTGCACGCTGTCGTCGCCCAGGTAGCGGGCCGAGAACACGCGGCGGCGCGCGCCCGGGCCGGTGCCGCTGGAGGCGTGCAGCGCGAGCATGTGGAAGGCCACGCAGTCGCCTGGCTCCAGGGCCCAGGCCAGTTGGGGGTAGCGCTGCGGCTCCTGCTCCACCGGCGGCAGCTCGGCCAGCGTGCCCTCGGGAAACCACTTGGCCTGCTGGTCGCGGAAGGTGCGCGGCATGTACCAGGTGCCGTGGTGCGAGCCGGCCACGAAGCGCAGCGTGCTCGCCAGCGGCACCGGGTCCACCGGGATCCAGAAGCTCACGTTCTGCGCGCCGTCCACGTTGTAGTAGGGCTGGTCCTGGTGCCAGGGCGTGGGCTGGCGCGTGCCGGCTTCCTTGACCAGCAGGTGGTCGTGGTACAGCCGCACCTGGCGGCTGCCCATGAGCTGGGCCGACAGGTGCGGCAGCGCGGAGTGGCGCAGCACGTCCGCGTAGGCCGGGTTGTGGGTCCAGGTGCAGAAGTCCTCGACGAAGCGGCCCGGGTCGTCGGGTTCGCTGGCCACCAGGGCCAGCGGGCTCAGGTGCGCCAGGTTGTGCTCGATGCCCTCCTCCAGGCGCCGCAGCTCCGCCGGGGTGAAGACGCCGCGCAGCACCACGGCGCCGTCGCGCGCGTAGGCCTCAATGGTGGGCAGGTCAAGCGTGTGGGTGCGGGCCATGTGCCGTGCCTTCATCGGGAACACCACAGAACCGGCTCCGCCGGGCTGCAGGTGTTGCCCCCCGGTGGGAGGCGCCGCAGGCGCTTCGGGGGGGCATGTTCAGCCCACCCATCGGCGCGCGTTGCGCCACATGCGCGTCCAGCCGCTGGGGGCGGACACGTCCTGGTCGGTCCAGCTCATGAGCGCGTTGCGGAAGACACGCTCGGGGTGCGGCATGAGCGCGGTGAAACGGCCATCGGCGGTGGTGACGGCCGTGAGGCCGGCCGGGCTGCCGTTGGGGTTGTAGGGGTAGCGCTCGGTGGCCTGGCCCTGGCTGTCGACGAAGCGCATGGCGGCGATGGCCTGGGCCGGGTCGCCCCGGTGGCGGAAGTTGGCGTAGCCCTCGCCGTGCGCCACGGCGATGGGCAGGCGCGTGCCGGCCATGCCCTGGAAGAACAGGCTGGGCGAATCGAGCACCTCCACCTGCGACAGGCGCGCCTCGAAACGCTCGCTGCGGTTGGTGGTGAAGCGCGGCCAGGCCTGGGCCCCGGGAATGATGTCGGCCAGCTCGGCGAACATCTGGCAGCCGTTGCACACGCCCAGGCCGAAGGTGTCGGCTCGCGCGAAGAAGGCCTGGAACTGATCGGCCAGGCGCGGGTTGAAGGTGATGGAGCGCGCCCAGCCGATGCCCGCGCCCAGCGTGTCGCCGTAGCTGAAGCCGCCACAGGCCACCACGCCGCGCACGTCCTTCAGGTCGGCGCGACCGGCCTGCAGGTCGGTCATGTGCACGTCCAAGGCCTCGAAGCCGGCCTGGGTGAAGCACCAGGCCATCTCCACGTGCGAGTTGACGCCCTGCTCGCGCAGGATCGCCACCCGGGGGCGCGAGAGGTTCAGGAAGGGCGCGGCCACGTCCTCCTTGGGGTCGAAGGTGAGGAGCGTGTGCAGGCCGGTGTCGGCCGGGTCGCCGGCCGCCGCGTGCTCGGCGTCGGCGCACTCGGGGTTGTCGCGCCGCTGGTTGATCTTCCAGCTCACGCTGTCCCAGACCTGCTGCAGGTCGTACAGACTGGCGCTGAACACCGCCTTGGTGTCGCGCCAGACCTGCAGCTCGCCCTTGCCAGCGTCCATCGCCGACGAGGCCGGACGGGTCTTGCCGATGAAGTGGCTGTGTTTGGACAGGCCGTGCTCGCGCAGCACCTGCATCACCTCGTTGCGCTGCTCGGTGCGCACCTGCAGCACCACG
The DNA here is from genome assembly GCF_001897365.1 of Hydrogenophaga sp. 70-12. Lineage (NCBI taxonomy): Bacteria > Pseudomonadati > Pseudomonadota > Betaproteobacteria > Burkholderiales > Comamonadaceae > Hydrogenophaga > Hydrogenophaga sp. 70-12. The sequence goes on along the minus strand of NZ_MKSS01000022.1, from coordinate 16,593 downwards.
CCCAGCTCTTCGTTGAACAGGGCCCGCAGCGTGAGCTCTTCGCGCCGCGCGCCCACCTGCTGGGCCCAGTTCTTGGCGTCGCCGGTCTCGGCGCGGCTGTCGCTGATGCCGTCGCCCTCGGTGATCAGCTGGTCGATGTTGAGCGCCACGCCCACCCGTCCAGCGAAGGCCATCTCGGCCACGGTGGCCAGCAGGCCGCCGTCGCTGCGGTCGTGGTAGGCCAGCACCCGGCCCTGCGCGCGCAGGGCGTTCACCGCGTTCACCAGGTTCTTCAGGTCCTGCGGGCTGTCGAGGTCGGGCACCTCGCCGCCGGGGTGGCCCAGGGTCTGGGCCAGGACGCTGCCGCCCAGGCGGTGGCGGCCCTTGCCGAGGTCGATCAGCACCAGGGTGGTGTCGTCGATGTCGCGGTTCAGCTGGGGCGTGAAGGTGCCGCGCACGTCGGCCAGCGAGGCGAAGGCGCTGACGATCAGGCTCACCGGTGCGGTGACCTTCTTCGTCTGCCCATCGGCCTGCCACTGGGTGCGCATGGACAGGCTGTCCTTGCCCACGGGAATGGACACGTCCAGCGCGGGACACAGCTCCATGCCCACGGCCTTCACGGTCTCGTACAGGGCGGCGTCCTCGCCGGGTTCGCCGCAGGCCGCCATCCAGTTGGCGCTGAGCTTCACGCGCGGCAGCTCGATGGGCGCGGCCAGCAGGTTGGTGATGGCCTCGGCCACGGCCATGCGGCCCGAGGCGGCGCCGTTGGTGGCGGCCAGCGGCGTGCGCTCGCCCATGGCCATGGCCTCGCCCGCGAAGCCGGCGTGGTCGGCCAGGGTCACGGCGCAATCGGCCACGGGCAACTGCCAGGGGCCCACCATCTGGTCGCGGTGGCTGAAGGCGCCCACCGTGCGGTCGCCGATGGTGATGAGAAAGCGCTTGGAGGCCACCGTGGGGTGGCTCAGCACGTCGATCACGCTCTTCTGCAGGTCAACGCCGGTGAGGTCGATGGCCGGCGAGTGGCGCGCCACGGTCGTCACGTCGCGGTGCATCTTGGGCGGCTTGCCGAGCAGCACGTCCATGGGCATGTCCACAGGGCTGTCCTGGCCTTCGTCGACCAGCTGCAACTGGCGTTCCTCGGTGGCCACGCCGACCACCGCGAAGGGGCAGCGCTCGCGCTCGCAGAAGGCCTGGAACTGCGGCAGCGATTCGGGCGCGATCGCCAGCACGTAGCGCTCCTGGCTCTCGTTGCTCCAAATCTCCTTGGGTGCCAGACCGCTTTCTTCCAACGGCACGGCGCGCAGGTCGAAGCGCGCGCCACGGCCGGCGTCGTGGGTGATTTCGGGGAAGGCGTTGGACAGGCCGCCCGCGCCCACGTCGTGGATGGCGAGGATGGGGTTCTTCTCGCCCTGCGCCCAGCAGTGGTTGATGACCTCTTGCGCGCGGCGCTCGATCTCGGGGTTGCCGCGCTGCACGGAGTCGAAGTCGAGCGAGGCGGCGTTGGTGCCGGTGGCCATGGAGCTGGCCGCGCCGCCGCCCATGCCGATCTTCATGCCCGGCCCCCCGAGCTGGATGAGCAGCGTGCCGGCCGGGAACAGCACCTTCTGGGTGAGCGCGGCGTCGATGGTGCCGACGCCGCCGGCGATCATGATGGGCTTGTGGTAGCCGCGCTGAACGCCGTCGACGAGCTGCTCGTACTCGCGGAAGTAACCCAGCAGGTTGGGTCGGCCGAACTCGTTGTTGAAGGCCGCGCCACCCAGCGGGCCCTCGGTCATGATCTGCAGCGGGCTGGCGATGTGCTCGGGCTTGCCGCCCGGCTGGTCGCTCAGGCCGCCCCAGAGTTTGCCGACCGTGAAGCCCGTGAGGCCGGCCTTGGGCTTGGCGCCGCGGCCGGTGGCGCCCTCGTCGCGGATCTCGCCGCCGGCGCCGGTAGAGGCGCCCGGGAAGGGCGAGATGGCCGTGGGGTGGTTGTGGGTCTCCACCTTCATGAGCACGTGCTGGGTGATGGGCTCGGCGCGGTAGGCCGGCGCCTGGCCGCCGTCGTAGCGCGCCACGAAGCGCTGCACCGCGTGGCCTTCCATCACCGAGGCGTTGTCGGCGTAGGCGATCACCGTGTGCTGCGGGCTGCGCTGGTGGGTGTGGCGGATCATGCCGAACAGGCTCTTGTCCTGCGCCACGCCGTCGATGGTGAACTGGGCGTTGAAGATCTTGTGGCGGCAGTGCTCGCTGTTGGCCTGCGCGAACATCATCAACTCCACGTCGGTGGGGTTGCGGCCCAGACCCTGGAAGGCCTCGATGAGGTAGTGAATCTCGTCCTCGGCCAGGGCCAGGCCCCAGTCGGCGTTGGCGCGCTCCAGCGCCGCCCGGCCACCGCCCAGCACGTCCACGCGCTCCATGGGCGCGGCCTGCAGCTCGGTGAACAGGGCGTGGGCCTCCTCGCGCGTGGCCACCACGGCCTCCGTCATGCGGTCGTGCAACAGGCTGGCCACGGCCCAGGTCTGCTCCGGCGCGAGGCTGGGCTTGCCGCCGAGCAGGCCGGGCTTGAGCGCCAGGCGGTACTCGACGAGGCGCTCCACCCGGTGCACCACCAGGCCGCAGTTGCGGGCGATGTCGGTGGCCTTGGAGGCCCAGGGCGAGACGGTGCCCAGGCGGGGCATCACCAGCAGGGCCGGCGCGCCCTCGGTCTCGAGCGCCAGGTGGGCGGGCTGCGCGGGCTCGCCGTAGGTGAGCAGCTCGCCCAGGCGTTGCTCGGTGGCGGCGTCGGGCGCGGCGTCGAAGGCCGCCAGGTGCACGAAACGGGCGCTGAGGCCGACGATCCTGTCGTGGATGGCTTGAAGGCGGGGGAGGAGCTGCTGGACTTTGAAGTCGCTGATGGCGTGCCCGCCATCAAAAGTGCGCAGGTGCAGGGACATGAAATGGAATCACCCCCGCCGCGCTGCGCGCGCCCCCCTCCAGGGGGCGGCACCTGCGGCCCGGCAAAGCCGGTTCCGTGGTGCCTCTTGGTTCGACCCCGGCAAGCGGTGCGGGTCGCGCGAAGCGAAGTGGTTGGCTAAGGCGTTGGGAAGCCTCGAATTCTACCCGCCGCCCCCATGGCGATTGGCCCGGCGGGGCGTGTGCGGGCGGGGTCCGGTGGGATAATCGCGCCCCATGAGCATCACCTACAAGGACGCCGCCGGCATCGAGGGCATGCGCACCGCCTGCCGCCTCGCCTCCGAAGTGCTGGACTACCTCACGCCGCTGATCCAGCCCGGCATGACCACGCTCGAGATCGACCGCCTGGCGGCCGACTACATGAAGCAGCAGGGCACCCGCTCGGCCACCATCGGCTACCAGCCCAGCGGCTACCCGCCCTACCCCGGCCACCTGTGCACCTCCATCAACCAGGTGGTCTGCCACGGCATCCCGAACGAAAAGCCGCTCAAGAAGGGCGACATCCTCAACGTGGATGTCACCGTCATCACGCCCGAGGGCTGGTACGGCGACAACAGCCGCATGTTCCTGATCGGCGGCGAGGCCGCCTGCTCCCTCCAGGCCCGCCGCCTGTGCCAGGTGACCTTCGAGGCCATGTGGAAGGGCATCGTGCTGGTGCGCCCGGGCGCGCGCCTGGGCGACATTGGCCACGCCATCCAGACCTACGCCGAAGGCAACGGCTTCAGCGTGGTGCGCGAGTTCTGCGGCCACGGCATCGGCCAGCGCTTCCACGAAGAACCCCAGGTGCTGCACTACGGCCGCCCGGGCACGCTGGAAGAGCTCAGGCCCGGCATGACCTTCACCATCGAGCCCATGATCAACGCCGGCCGGCGCGAGATCAAGGAACTGGGCGATGGCTGGACCATCGTCACGCGCGACCGCTCGCTCTCGGCCCAGTGGGAGCACACCGTGCTGGTCACCGAGACCGGCTACGAGGTGCTCACCTGGTCGGCCGGCAACATCGCGCCGCCGGCCTTCGTGAACCCGGCCCCGGCCAGCGTCGCGGCCTGAAGGGGCGTCCCGGTGGACGACCTGGCCAGCCTGCGCCAGCAGTACCGCGAGCACAAGCAGGCGGTATTCGCCGCCCTGCTGCAGACCGGGGCCTCCACCCGCGGCGTGCGCCGGGCCCTGCACCAGCTCGCCCGCCTGACCGACCAGACCCTGCGCACCCTGTGGCAGCGCGCCGGCTTCGGCCCGCGCTTCGCCCTGGTGGCCGTGGGCGGCTATGGGCGCGGCGAGCTGTTCCCGCATTCCGACGTCGACGTGCTGGTGCTGCTGCCCGAGGGCTGCGAGCCCGACGCCGACGACGCCCTCAAGGCCCGCATCGAAGGCTTCATCGGTGCCTGCTGGGACCTCGGCCTGGAGATCGGCTCCAGCGTGCGCACCGTCGACGAGTGCGCCACCGAAGCCGAGAAGGACGTGACCGTCCAGACCTCGCTGCTCGAGTGCCGGCTCATCGCCGGTCACCAGGAGGGCTTCCGGCGCCTGGTGGCCCGCCTGGGCGAGGCCATGGACCCCAAGGCCTTCTTCGTGGCCAAGACGCTGGAGATGCGACAGCGCCACCACAAGTTCGAGAACACGCCCTACGCGCTGGAGCCCAACTGCAAGGAATCGCCCGGCGGCCTGCGCGACCTGCAGATGATCCTCTGGGTGGCGAAAGCCGCCGGCCTGGGCCGCAGCTGGGACGAGCTCGCCCGCCGCGGCCTGGCCACGCCGCTGGAGGCGCGCCAGATCAAGGCCAACGAGGCCCTGCTGAGCCTGATCCGCGCGCGCCTGCACCTGCTCGCCCACCGCCGCGAGGACCGCCTGGTCTTCGACCTGCAGACCGCCGTGGCCGAGACCTTCGGCTTCAAGCCCCAGCTGCCCGCACCCGGCGAAACCAACCCGCGCGGCACGCGCCGCGCCAGCGAGGCGCTGATGAAGCGCTACTACTGGGCGGCCAAGGCGGTGGCGCAGCTCAACCAGATCCTGCTGCTCAACATCGAGGAGCGCCTGGGCGACACCGAGCCCGGCGTGATGCGCCTGCGCCCCATCAACGAGCGCTTCTTCGACAAGGCCGGCATGCTGGAGGTGGCCAGCGACAACCTCTACTTCCAGCAGCCGCACGCCATCCTCGAGACCTTCCACATTTACCAGACCACGGTCGGCATCAAGGGCCTGTCGGCGCGCACCCTGCGCGCGCTGTACAACGCGCGCCCCGTGATGAACGCGAAGTTCCGCGCCGACCCGGCCAATCGCGCCCTGTTCCTGCGCATCCTGATGGAGCCGCAGGGCATCACGCACGCCATGCGGCTGATGAACCAGACCTCGGTGCTGGGCCGCTACCTCTGGGTGTTCCGCCACATCGTGGGGCAGATGCAGCACGACCTGTTCCACGTCTACACCGTGGACCAGCACATCCTGATGGTGCTGCGCAACATGCGCCGCTTCTTCATCCCCGAGCACTCGCACGAGTACCCCTTCTGCTCGCAGCTCGCGGCCGGCTGGGACAAGCCCTGGCTGCTCTACATCGCCGCCCTCTTCCACGACATCGCCAAGGGCCGCGGCGGCGACCACTCCGAGCTCGGCGCGCGCGACGTGCGCAGCTTCTGCCGCCAGCACGGCATCCCGCGCGAGGACACGCGCCTCATCGAATTCCTGGTGGCCGAGCACCTCACCATGAGCCGGCTGGCGCAGAAGGCCGACCTGTCCGACCCCGACGTCATCGCCGCCTTCGCGCAGCGCGTGGGCGACGAGCGCCGCCTCACGGCGCTGTACCTGCTCACCGTGGCCGACATCCGCGGCACCAGCCCCAAGGTGTGGAACGCCTGGAAGGGCAAGCTGCTGGAAGACCTGTACCGCTACACGCTGCGCGTGCTGGGCGGGCGCGCGCCCGACCCGGGCGCCGAGATCGAAGGCCGCAAGCGCGAGGCGCTGCAGATGCTCGCGCTGCACGCCCTGCCCCACAACGCGCACAAGGCCCTGTGGGACACGCTGGACGTGAGCTACTTCATGCGCCACCAGGCCGACGAGATCGCCTGGCACACGCGGGTGCTCACGCGCGAGCTCGCCAAGCCCGGGCGCGACCCGAGCCGCGCCATCGTGCGCGCGCGCCTCTCACCGGCCGGCGAAGGCCTGCAGGTGCTGGTGTACGCGGCCGACCAGGCCGACCTGTTCGCGCGCATCTGCGGCTACTTCGACATGTCGCAGTTCAGCATCCTGGACGCGCGCGTGCACACCACCCTGACCGGCCACGCCCTGGACACCTTCCAGGTCATCGTGCCCGAGATGGCCGAGCACTACCGCGAACTGGTGGCCATGGTCGAGGCCCGGCTGCCGCAGGTCATCGACGAGCGCGGCCCGCTGCCGCCCCCCACCAAGGGCCGGCTGTCGCGGCGCGTGAAGAGCTTTCCGATCACGCCGCGCGTGGACCTGCGGCCCGACGAGAAGGCCCAGCGCTGGCTGCTGTCGGTGTCGGCCAGCGACCGCGCGGGCCTGCTCTACGGCATCTCGCGCGTGCTGGCGCGCCACGAGATCAGCGTGCAACTGGCCAAGATCACCACCCTGGGCGAACGCGTGGAGGACACCTTCCTCATCAGCGGGCCCGAGCTGCAGGTGAACAAGCGGCAGATCCAGATCGAGACGGAGCTGCTGGAAACGCTCGAAGGCCATTGAGGGCGCCGGCCGCGCCCCCGGCCTCAATCCACCCGCAGGCGCGCGCCATCGCCGGTGGCGTCCAGCACCTCGCCGATCTCGGCCGCCTGCTCGAAGCCATGGCGGCGGAAGGTGGCCAGCACCTCGTCCACGCTGGCGGCCTCGCAGGCCACCAGCAGGCCGCCGCTGGTCTGGGGGTCGCTCAGCAAGGCCTGATCGACCGACTGCAGGCCCGCGCCCAGGCGCACCTCGTGCCCATAGGCCGCCCAGTTGCGGCCCGAGGCGCCCGTCACCATGCCGGCGCCCGCCAGCTCGCGCACGCCGGGGATCAGCGGCACGCGCGACCAGTCCAGGCGCACGGTCTTGTTCGCGCCGCGCGCCATCTCCATCGCGTGGCCCGCGAGGCCGAAGCCGGTCACGTCGGTCAGGGCGTGCACGCCGGGCAGCTTGGCCAGGTCGGGGCCTGGCGTGTTCAGGCGGGTGGTGGTGTCGATCATGGCGGCATAGCCGGCCGGATCGAGCCGCTCCTTCTTGAGCGCGGCCGACAGCACACCCACGCCCAGCGGCTTGCCCAGCACCAGGCGGTCGCCAGCCTGGGCGTCGGCGTTGCGCTTGACCCGCGCCGGGTGCACCAGGCCCATGGCCACCAGGCCGTAGATGGGCTCCACCGAATCGATGGTGTGGCCGCCCGCGATGGGGATGCCGGCGGCGCGGCACACGTCCTGCCCGCCCTGCAGGATGCGGCCGATGGTCTCGGTGCTCAGCACGCTGATGGGCATGCCCACCAGCGCCAGCGCCATGATGGGCGTGCCGCCCATGGCGTAGACGTCGCTGATGGCGTTGGTGGCCGCGATGCGCCCGAACTCGTAGGGGTCGTCCACGATGGGCATGAAGAAGTCGGTGGTGGCGATCAGCGCCTGCTCGTCGTTGAGGCGGTAGACGGCCGCGTCGTCGGCGGTTTCGATGCCCACCAGCAACTCCTTGGGCATGGGCATGCCGGTGCTGCCCTTGAGGATGTCGCTGAGCACGCCGGGGGCGATCTTGCAGCCGCAGCCGCCGCCATGCGACAGGCTGGTGAGGCGGGGTTGGGCGGCGGCGGTGGGGATGGGGGCGTTCACGAAGGGGTCTCCGGTTCGGTGGCCGGCGCGGGCTCGCGCGGGCGGACGTCGTTCAACAGGGCCAGCAGCGCCTGGCGTTCGGCCTCGGGCTCGAACAGCGGCGCGCGTGCGGCGCATTGTGCGGCCAGGCGCGCGAGCCTGCCATCGGGCGCGGCCATGTCCGCACGGCATCCGCGCAGCAGGGCCACCAGGGCGGGCGCATCGCCCACCGGAAAGTAGCCGCCATAGGCCTCGCCGAGCATGCCGAGGTTGCCGTCGATGCGCGAGGCCAGCACCGGCGTGCCGCCGCGCACCGCCTCCAGCACGGCGTGCGCGCCGCCCTCCAGTCGGCTGGCGTGCACCAGCACGTGCGCGCGCTGCAGGCGGCGCAGCACCTCGGCGTGCGGCAGCGGGCCCAGCCAGCGGTAGTGCGGGCAGGCCGCGGCGGTGGCCCGCGCGGCCGCGCCGAGCGCGGGGTCCAGGGCCTCGCCGATGTGGTCGATGCGGATGCCTTCGCCCGGGGCGATCAGCCGCGCCGCCTCGAACAGCGTCTGCGGCGATTTCTCTTCGCGCAGGTGGCCCACCATCAGCGCGCGCAGGAAGCGGCGGGGCTTGGGCAGGGGCGCGCGCGCGGGCCCGGACTGGAACACCACCCGGCAGCGCTCGCGCAGCGGCGGCGGCAGCGCCAGCGGCCCGCGCTCCTGCAGCACCACCAGGCGGTGCGCGAGTGCCAGCGAGCGGCGGGCGTCGGCGTCGCCCTGGATGTCGCGGTACAGGTCGGTGCCCGTCAGCACCACCACCAGGGGCACGAGCGGATGCGCCCTTGCCCAGGCCGCGATGGACGCCGCCGAGCGCCGAGCGTGCAGCGCGATCAGCACCGCCGGCGTCTCGTGCAGCGTGGCCTCGGGCCATTCGCGCACGACCACCACCCGATAATGCCCCGCCAGCAGGCGCGCCCAGCGCCGCGCGGTCTGCCAATTGCCGTTGTTCGCGTCGGCCAGCGCCGGCGTGACAAGGCACAACAGGGGTTTGTGGATGGTGGCCATCGAACAAGGGATTGTGTCGGAGCCCGGCGACGCCCCCGGCGCGGCGGCCGAGCAGGCCCGCCGGGGCGGTCGGGAAACGCTGGCCGCCCTGCTGCGCCGCACGCGCGCGCGCACCCTGCGCCTGGCCCAGGCCTACGAGGCCGCGCTGGGCCCCCGCCTGCGCGTGCCGCGGTCGCCCGAACTCAACCCGCCGCTGTGGGAGCTGGGCCACCTCGGCTGGTTCGCCGACCGCTGGATCGCGCGCCAGCCCGCACCGCAACGCGAGCGCGGCGCGCGCGCCGACCCCACGGCGCCGCTGGCTCCGGCGCGCCAGGCCATGCGCGGCCTCGACGCCGACGCGCTCTACGACAGCAGCGCGGTGCCGCACGACACCCGATGGTCGCTGCCCCTGCCCGACCTGGCCGCTACCCGCGCCGACCTGCAGGCCAGCCTGGACGACACCCTGGCCCTGCTGGCGCACGCGCCCGAAACCGACGACGGCCTGTACGCCTTTCGCCTGGCCCTCTTCCACGAGGACATGCACGGCGAGGCCTGGGTGTACATGGCCCAGGTGCTGGACATCGACCCGGGCGAGACCGCGCCGCCGCTGGCCGCGTGCGAAGGCACGCTGCGCCTGCCGGCCGGTCCCTGGACCCTGGGCTGGCACGGCCCGGGCTTCGCCTTCGACAACGAGTTGCCAGGCCAGACGGTCGAGCTCGCCGCCGTCGACATCGATGCGGCCCCAGTGAACTGGGCGCGCTACCTGCCCGCCGTCGAGGCCGGCGCCGTGCCCGTGCCGCGTTTCCTCCAACGCGAGGCCGGCGGCTGGTGGCAGCGCGCCCAGGGCCGCTGGCGGGCCCTGGACCCGCGGGCCCCGGTCTGCCACGTCAGCGCCACCGAAGCACAGGCCTGGTGCGCCTGGGCCGGCCGGCGCCTGCCCAGCGAAGCCGAGTGGGAGCGCGCGGCGCTCAGCGCGCCCGGCTTCGCCTGGGGCCAGGTCTGGGAGTGGACCGCCAGCGCCTTCGCCCCGCACCCGGGCTTCGAGCCGCACCCCTACCGCGACTACTCCCAGCCCTGGTTCGACGGCCGGCCCGTGCTCAAGGGCGCGAGCTGGGCCACCGCGCCGCAGATGCGCCACCCGCGCTACCGCAATTTCTTCGGCGCGCCGCGCACCGACATCCTGGCGGGCTTTCGCAGCGTGGCGCTGCCGGCCCCGCGCTGAACACCGCCCCCGCGGCCGGGTGGGGCGTTCGCGGTCTAATCCGGGCTTCGCCCCCGCACCGGAGCCAGTCGTCTTGCAGATCGCCCTCGAACAGCTCAGCGCGCGCCACCCCGCCGCGCGCGCCGCCCAGCCCGCCGCCGTGCAGGGCCTGAGCCTGCGCGTGGCCGCGGGCGAACAACTCGCGGTGATCGGCCCGTCGGGCGCTGGCAAGACCACGCTGCTGCAGCTCATGGCCTGCGCCATGCCGCCCAGCGAAGGGGCCCTGCGGCTCGATGGCGCCGATCCCTGGTCGCTGCCACGCGCCGAGCTGCGCCGTCTGCGCGGGCGCCTCCTGCTCGCGCCGCAGGTCCCGCCGCTGCCGCCGCGCCAGCGCGTGGTCACGGCCGTGCTGGCGGGCCGGCTGCCCGCCATGGGCCTGTGGGCCAGCCTGCGTTCGCTGCTGCACCCGTCCGACATCCCCGCCGCCTTCGCCGCGCTGGAGCGCTTCGACCTGGGCGACAAGCTCTTCGAGCGCGTGGACCGCCTCTCCGGCGGCGAGCGCCAGCGCGTGGGCCTGGCGCGCACCCTGCTGGCGCCGGCCACGGCCTGGCTGGTGGACGAACCGCTCTCGGCCCTCGACCCGACGCGCGCGCGCCAGGCCATCCACACCCTCGTCGAGGGCGCGCGCGAGCGCCGCGCCACGCTGGTGGCCACCCTGCACCAGGTGGACGTGGCGCTGGCGCATTTCCCGCGCATCGTGGGCCTGCGCGACGGCCGCCTGGCCTTCGACCTGCCCGCGGCCGAGGTCACGCGCGAGCGCCTGGCGGGCCTGTACGACCGGTTCGAGCACGAGCTGCAAGGCGGCGCGCCCGCGAACCCATCGCCCGAGCCCGAGGCGGCCGTGCCACCCGTGTTGATGTGCCGCTGAAGCCTGCGATGAACACCGCCACGGCGCCCCGCGCCGCCCCCACCCGCGACCCGGCCTGGCTGACCCGGGTGTTCTGGATCGGCGCCGCGCTGGTGCTGCTGTGGCCGCTGGGCGTGGCCACCGAGTTCCGGCCCTGGGTGCTGTTCGAGCCCCGCAACCTGCGGGTCTCGGCGCAGTTCCTCGGCAGCTTTCTGCCGCCCACACTGGACGGCGACTTCCTCGCGCTGGTGGCGCGCGAGACCTGGCGCACCGTGGCCATCGCCACCGCCGGCATGGCGCTGGCCCTGTTGATCGCCGCGCCGCTCACGCTCGCCGCCACCCGCGTGCTCTCGCTGTCCGCCCTGTCGGGGCGCATGGCGCGCGGGCCCTGGGTGGGGCGCCAGGCGGTGCGCTGGCTGCTGATCGTGCTGCGCAGCGTCCCCGAGCTGGTCTGGGCCCTGGTCTTCGTGCGCGTGGTGGGCCTGGGGCCCACCGCCGGCGTGCTGGCCATCGCCCTCACCTACGGCGGCATGCTCGGCAAGGTCTACGGCGAGATCCTGGAAAGCGGCGAAGCCCACGCCACGCAGACCCTGCTGCGCAACGGCGCCTCGCGCCTGCAGGCCTTCTGCTACGGCCTGCTGCCCACCAACGCGGCCGAGCTCACCAGCTACACCGTCTACCGCTGGGAATGCGCCATCCGATCCTCGGTGGTGCTGGGCTTCGTGGGCGCGGGCGGCCTGGGACAGCAGCTCGACAACTCCATGAAGATGTTCAACGGCGGCGAGGTGGCCACCATGCTGCTGGTCTTCATGCTGCTGGTGGGGCTGGCCGACCGCGTGAGCGCGGGACTGCGAAAGGCACTGGGTTGAAACACCCCCGCCGCGCTTCCCGCGACCCCCTCAAGGGGGCGGCACCTGGGGCCCGGCAAAGCCGGCTCCCCGGCGCCCCTGGGTCGTCCGCGCTCCTGGGCTGGCACAGCAAGGCCCTGTGGTTTTTGCTGGCGCTGGCGGCGCTGGTCGTCGCCAGCTTCTGGTCGCTCGACCTGCAGTGGCGCGAATTCCTGTCGCTGGACGCGGCGCGCAGCATGGGCCGTTTCCTCGGCGAGTTCTTCCCGCCCGACACCTCACCCGAGTTCCTGCGCCGCGTGGTCCAGGGCACCTGGGAAACGCTGGCCATGTCGGCCCTGGGCACGGGCCTGGCGGCGGTGGCGGGCCTGGCGCTCGCGCTGCCGGCCAGCCGGCGCGGGGACGGTGGCGCGTCCTGGGCTCGCGGCCCAACGCGGTTGCTGCTCAACGCCCTGCGCAGCATCCCCGAGCTGGTGTGGGCCGCGCTGCTGCTCATCAGCGCGGGCCTAGGGCCCTTCGCCGGCACCCTGGCCCTGGCCTTCCACACGGCCGGCGTGCTGGGCCGTCTGTTCGCCGAAGCGATCGAAAACGCCCCGCCCGGCCCGGCCGCCGCGCTGCGCGTGCAGGGCGTGGGCGGCGCGCGGGTCTTCTTCTACGCCACGCTGCCGCAGGTGCTGCCGCAGCTGCTGAGCTACACGCTCTACCGCTGGGAGAACAACATCCGCGCCGCCGCCGTGCTGGGCGTGGTGGGCGCGGGCGGCCTGGGCCAGATGCTGGCCTTTCACATGGGCCTGTTCCACATGGGCAAGACGGCCACCATCCTGGGCGCGATGCTGCTGATGGTGGCGCTGGTGGACGCGGCCAGCCATGGGGCGCGGCGGTGGATGACGCGCTGAACCCCTCAGGGGTTTGACGCCTGGGCCGGCGCGGCCTCGGAGATGGGTGCGTCCGCCGCGAGCCAGGCCGCAACGCTGCGCTCCCAGCGGAACCGCTCACCGACCGCCTCGCCCCCCAGCGCGAAGCCCCGGACCTGATCGTTGGCGTCCTTGCACCAGGCGCGGTGGCCGCTGCCCTCCCCGGCCTTCTCCCAGCGGAACGGCGAGCCGTCGACCACCGGCGCGACCACCACGGGAAACGAGGGCGTCTTCGCCACCACCGGCATGCAGGGAAAGACCACGTCGGTGGGATCGCCCGCGAGCGTGCGCGCCAGCGCTTTGGCCGAGCGCATCAGTGGCATCACGAACGGCAGCAGCAGCCCGTCGATCTGCGCGCAGTCCCCCAAGGCGTACACCCGCTCGGCGGAGGTTTTCAAGCGGCGGTCCACCACGATGCCCTTGTCCGTCAAAAGGCCCGCCTGCCGGGCCAGTTCAACGCGGGGCCTCACCCCCGCCGCGCCCAGCACGACATCGGCGACCGTGCTGTCGCCCCTCGATGTGAACAGCCACCAGGCAGCGCCCTGCGCCTGGGCGTGCGTGACCGGGGCCCCGAAGTGGCAGACGATTCCCCGCGCTTGCAGGGCGGCGCGCAAGCCCTCCCCGATTTCCCGGGGCACCAAGCGCGACAGAGGGTGCTCGGCCAGGTCGAACAGGCACACCTGGTGACCGGCGCGAGACAGGTCGTCGGCGATTTCGCAACCAATGAGCCCGGCGCCCAGGACCGCGATCCGGCGCGCGCCGCCCAGGCGAGCCCACAACGCCCGGTAGTCGTCGAGGTCGTTGAGGCGCAGCAGCGCATCAGGCGCCAGGCCCGCCACGGGCGGCACCACCGCGTCCGCGCCCAGCGCGAGCACCAGTTGGTCGTAGCGATGCCATTCGCCGTCGATGCACAGGCGCTGCCCGGCCGTGTCCAGCGATTCGACCGTGGCCTGCTGCAGGATGCGGACCTGCAGTTGAGCGGCCATCTGTTCGGCCGAGCGCTGCACGAGCTGCTCGGGCGCCAGCCCGGCCGACACGGCATTGGACAGCGCCGGCTTCGAATAGAAGTCGCCGGCATCGCGCGTGACCAGGGTGATCTCCACCTCGGGCCGCAACTTGCGCAGCTCGCGCGCGAGCGTGTGGCCGGCCAGCCCCGTGCCCACCACCCAGACACCGCTCATGGCGCGGCCTCCTGCGTGTGCAGCCACAGCACGCCGTCCTCAACGCTCAGGGCAAAGGTGCGCACGTCTTGCGTGCAGGGCACGCCCACGGCGCGGCCCGTCACCACATCGAACCGCCCCTGGTGCAGCGGACACTCGATCTCGCTGCCGCACAGGAATCCGTCCGACAGCAGGCCGTTGCCGTGCGTGCACTGGTCGCTGGTCGCGCAGAGGCGGCCGTCGTCCAGATGAAAGACGGCCACCGGCTCGTCGTCGACCCATACCTGCGTGACCGTTCCGGGGGCAAAGCCGCCGACGGGCCCCAATTGCTTCATCACCATCGCCGCCTCACACGGAGTAGAAATCGAGCATGCCCGGGATGCGGTCGTTCACCAGAACGACGTGCTTGCGCCCGATGCGCCAGGCTTGGCCCGGGGCCTCCCGCACGAATCGGTGCTCGTAGCGCCCCACGAAGGCGTGCGACTCGCCGCGCCGAAGGTCGTAGACCGTGCTGGTGAACACCGATGTCGCGCGCAACAGCGTGTCGCTGGCTTCTTCCACCAGGACATTGGAGACCGCGTGCACGGTGCGCGGCAGGGGCGTGCCGGCCGGCGAACGGCCGCCGCGCACCCGATCCACCCGATCCCGCAAGGACTGCACCCCAGCGCAGTAGATCAAGGACACTTCGCGCTGCGGGTCCGCGGTGGTTTCATGGTCACTGCGCCAGGCCGGCACCCAGAACACCGCCTCGCTGTGCAGGCCGTCCAGCCAATCGGTCCAGCGCTGCTCATCGAGCGCCAGCGCCTCCTGGTAGATCAGCCTTTGCGCTTCGGCCATGGCCTCATGCATGTTCGACCCCCTTGAGGATCAGCCGCTGCCATTCGCGGTAGCCCGCGTGAAAGCAGGTCTCGTCCGCGAGGTCGTAGCCGCCCTGCATGGCGCTCACGGGCGCGATGCCCAGTTCCCGCGCGCCTTGCCCGGGCGCCACCGCGCCCAGCCCCAGGCCACGCAGATAGCCCTGCTGGTCGCTCAGGCCGCGGGCACCATGGCCACGCTGACAGGCCTCGTACACGGCCACGTCGTCGGGTGTCGCCATGCCGCTGGGGTTGTAGAACTCCTCGTACTGGCGGATGCGTTTCTCGCGCGCCTGTGCCGGCTCGTTGCGGGGCGCCAGGCAATAGGACGTCACCTCGGTGCGGTCCACCGCCAGCGGCCGCAGCACCCGCATCTGCAGGGACGCGTTCTCCACGATCTGCAGGTTCGGGTAGATCACCAGGTTGCGCACGCGCAGCATCCAGTCGGCCACCTCCCGGCCCACCCGCTGCACGAGGGGTTCATACCCCGCGTACAGCGGCCGCTCCGCGGCATTGGGGTTGTCACCCCAGTACGCCACGTGGCCGTGCGCGAAGGACATGCTGCCGCGCTGGGCCTGCCGCTGCGCCCCCAGGTTTTCGTAGATCGACTGTGCCGCCCCAGATTGGCCCGCGCCGTCTCGCTGCCGGCGGCGGCCACGCTGCTGCAGAACCTGCAGATACGACGGATGGGTCGATGTGAAGTGGTACAGGTCCAGGGCGTTCTCCACCTGCATCTTCCAGTTGCCCTGGTAGGTGTAGACCACCTCGCCGGGAACGATCTCGACGCCCTCCTCGCTTTGGTCCACCACAAGGTCCAGGAACCGCCGCGCATCACCGAGGTGGTCGAGCAGGTCCGGTACGTCCGGCCGCAGGCTGGCGAACAGGAACCCGCGGTAGTTGCCAAAGCGCGCGACCGGCACCAGGTTGTGATCGAGGCAGTCAAACGCCGCCGGGTAGCCGCCGGAGGACTGGTCCTTGATGTCGATGCACTTGCCGCCCGAGTCGTAGACCCAGCCGTGGTAGGGGCAGGCGTGGAATTTTCGATTGCCCTGCCGGGTCTGGAACAGCGCCGCCCCCCGATGGCGGCAGCTGTTGATCACGCAGTGCAGTTGCCCATCGCCGGCCCGGGTCACCACGACGGGCGTTCGGCCCACCCAGGTCGTCAGGAAGTCGTGCGCCCGGGGCACCTGGGACTCCAGGCCGACAAAGACCCAGGTGCCCTCGAAGATGTGCTCCAACTCCAGCTGAAAGATGGCCGGGTCACGGAAGACGTCCCGGTGCACATCGAACCACCCCTCGTCGGCGCGATCGCCGATCAGGGCAGCGATGCGGTCTTGGAGATCCATGTCAGTTCTCCAGGTCGATCTTGGTCTTCTTCAGCAAGGCGCGCCAACGCACGGTCTCGGACTGGATGAACTCGCGGAATTCGCGCGGCCCGTCGGCCTGCAGCACGACGCCGTTCGGGGCCAGCTGCTCGCGCAGGGCGGCGTCCTCCGTGACCGCCTTGAGCTCCCGCGCCAGCCGCTCCACGATGTCCTTTGGCGTGCCGGCGGGCGCAACGATCCCCCACCAGGCCGTGACGTCGTAGTCCTTCAAGCCCACCTCGGCCATGGTGGGCACATCGGGCAGATAGGGGAATCGCTTGGGCGTCGTCACCGCCAGCAGATTGAGCTTGCCTTCGCGCACGAAAGGCAACGACGAGGTGCCGCCGTCGAACATGAGCTGGACCTGTTTGCCCACCAGATCGGTGACGGCCGGCGCGCTGCCCTTGTAGGGCACGTGGACCATGTCCAGACCCGCCTGGAGGGACAGCAGCTCGGCGGCGATGTGCGTCGAGGTGCCGGCGCCGATGGACGCGTAGGCGAACTTGCCCGGCTTCTCCTTGATTCGCGCGATGAGCTCCTGCGCATTGGCCACGGGCTGGTTGGTCACCAGCAGCAGCGGCGCATGGAACAGTTGGGACACCGGGGTAAGGTCGCGCTCCACGTTGTACGGCAAGCGCGCGATG